>JAWVYU010000189.1:0-9971 GCA_033722575.1 Ketobacteraceae bacterium
AACGACCCACGCTTTTACGACCAGGTGATACCGGCGGGTAATATTGTGGCAACGCCCGATGAGTGTTCGCGCTTTTTCCAGTGCCTGCTCAATGGCGGAGAGCTGGATGGCAAGCGCATCTTTCAGCCAGTGACCATCGACCGTGCTGTGCGGGAGGTCAATAAAACCGCCATCGACAGAACGCTTTTACTGCCCATGCGCTACAGTGCCGGCATGATGCTGGGGGACCGGGGCTGGGGTATGTTCGGACCAGCCACGCCCTATGCTTACGGACACCTGGGTCTGACCAATAATTTCTGCTGGGCCGATCCCCAGCGAGCAATTTCCGTGTCTCTGCTGACGTCGGGTAACCCCGTGATCGGTTCCCATTTGCCGCGGCTGGGTATGCTGCTGGGAACTATATCCAAACGTTTCGGGAAGGTTTTTTCGTAACCGGGAGCAGTATTGTTTCGGGGATAGGAGTGAGCGGGTAAAGCCCCTGATCCGGGAAAGGGTCCGGGGCTTTATTTTGTATGATTGACCTGACGGCTGTGCTTCTGGACAAGTTCAATCTTGAGTACCAGTAACCGGTCCCAGTCACTGTTGAAAAAACTGCCGCCCCGGAAAAATCCTTCAACCTTCACTATGTCTCCGGAAACCGGGAAACCGTCTTGGGGCAGGCTGGAGAAATCCAGTTCAATCCACTCCTTGGCGTCTTCATCCAGTATAAAAAAGCGCTCGGCGGACTTGAATCCGTCAATATCGCTGAGCACTTCCACCGGTCCCTGCAGGGTCCGGTGATCCTTCTTCAGAAAGGAGCTCTTGTTTTTACTGAAGTGATTGACACGGTCAATCAATGACTTCATTAGTTCTATTGGGTCGCGCATGGCATACGGCCTACTTCTGCGAAATACATGAGTGAACAGTATGCGATAATTGCCGGAAAAGTCGATGGCGGGGCTTTTGTTATAAGTGTGCCAATTGATATATAGCCCGCTTAAAACTTCATATATTTCATAGGTTTGTGCTGCGAATTTCTGCGGCAGGATTGTCGGACATTACTTAAATTTACAAGGCTTTAACCAAATGTATAGTCAATTACATCAATGTTGATGATTATTGGATTTACCACCTGAGAGATTAGGGTCATTTCTGGCGGATGGGGTAATCCAAAGCGGATTCAATGGGTGGCAACGGCCGTATCCTGCTTTGGCTGAATCACTTTCAGGGAGTCGGAAAGCTTGGCTTCAAGACCCAGGTTATGCCGGTAAATGGCCTGATAGGTAAAAATGTTTTTCACGTAACTGCGGGTTTCATGGATCGGAATGGTTTCGATCCAGATATCGCCGTCCATGGGCTGACGTTCCGGCTGCCAGCGGGCGGCACGGTGAGGGCCGGCATTGTAGGCGGTGGTAGCCAGTACCAGGTTGCCGTCGAAACGGTTCAGCAGCTGATCCAGGTAGGCGGTACCGATTTCAATGTTGTGATCGGGATCCAGCAGCTGATATTTGTTTTTCAGCTTGATACCCGACTGCCGGGAAACCTGGCGCGCGGTGCTGGGCATGATCTGCATAATGCCCAGTGCTCCCACCCCGGACTTGGCATGAGGGAAAAATGCGCTTTCCTGGCGGATCAGGGAATACACCCAGTCGCTGGCCAGTCCCCGCGACTGGGAATAGTTGGACACGGTTTCGTAGTAGGCTTTGGGAAAGCGTAACTCCAGGTTGTCCTGGATACTGGAGCGGGCTGCGGCAATAATGGCCTGAAAGTGCCAGCCCCAGAGATGAGCAACATGGGCTGCGGCACCTCGCTCGTCAGAACTCATGGACTGAATGGCATGGTACCACTCCCGGAAGGCGGGCGTATTTTCCCGAAGCAGGTACAGTTCTCTGGCACGCACAATGCCCGGGTGTTGCAGGATGGTGTTCAGTTGTTCCTCGGTGATCTGGCTTTGCTGAGCATTCAGGGGCAGAGGGCGACGCACCTGCTCACTGGCAATAAACCCGTAAAAGCTGCGCTCGTTGGTAAGAGAATGGAGCAGTTCGCTGGGGGTCATACCGTTATCCAGCAGGGTCAGGCTGTATTGGGGCAGCAAATCAAAAAAATGATCCGAATGGGACAGGGCTTTAACAAAATTACGGTGAATGCCCAGTACGTCAAAATCAGCTTCCATACCGTAGAGGCTGCCTTCCTGGCCGGTATGCAGGCCGCTGTCCTGCAAAAGGGGCGACCGGTATTCATCGATAATCTTTTCCGCCCTGGCTTCCCAGTAGCGCCACTGGCCGCTACCCCGTTCCGCTGGCGAGAGCATTGCGATCCAGTGTTTGACACGCTGCCAGTCATAGCTGCGCAGCGCATGGCGGATACCATAGTCGATCAGCTCCTCCTGGCCGGGATAGAGCAGGGCCTTGTCGAGCCAGCCTTCTGCCTCAGGATAATAATTTACAGCGGTATTGCGGGCGAAATAGTTGTACAGCGAGGCCTTTTCCGAGGTATTGAACGCGAAACTTTTTTCGTAGTCCGGCCAGAGCTTTTCCGCCAATTCATGATCCCGCCGGATAAGCCGCTTGAATCCGGATATGACCACCGGTTTCATATCCTCGCCGTGGGCGGTATAGCGTTCCAGATTCCGCAGCCTTTCCGGGTTGCGGTAGGTTTGGCGCCATTCCCGGGTGATCTCCTGGTGATGCTCGCTGAGATAGCGATCCAGGTATCGGGTGAGCTGCAACTGCCGGTTGGCGATGGCCTTGCGTGCTCTCTGCCAGGCAATGTCACTGGTGAAAGCGTCGCTGCTCCGCCAGACATTGAACAGCGGGTCGCAGGCTTTTACCTGGGACTTGCCCACATTCCAGAGCCTGGCGGCGCCCTCATAGGCAAGGTCGCGGTTGCCCTGCTTCAGTTGTGCCCAGTAATAGTAGCAGTCCAGCTCGTCGTCATCGCCGGGCTGGTAGTGGGCCAGATACTCGGGCCACTGCTTGCGGCGCACCATGGACTGCTTCCAGTGGTAGTCGAGCCGGTCGGCCAGGGGTGTGTCATGATAGGTGCGTATAAACTTTTCGATATCCTCGTCGGGAACCGAGCTGATGTAGCGCAGAATAAAGTAGTATTCAAGATAGGGATAAAGGGGATAGTCCTTAAGTTTATCCGCCTGGGCCTTGAAAGCGGAGATCTGCCCTCTTTCCAGCAGGACGATGGCCTTGCGGTACATATCCCGCTGTGCTTCATAAAGGGTTTCCTGCAGGTGGGCATTGTCGAACGCGTTTGCGCTCCCGAATGCCAGGACTGCACACAAAAAAACCACACTTTGTAAACGCCGGCGTCGGAACATGAAAACAACCCTGAATACAGTGACTCTAATCTTAGCGAATTTGTCAGAAGCTGCCAGTATTAACCAAGCTAAGTTTTTGTAATCGAAGAAAAAATCATCAGGTTAACAGGTGTTGGAGCCTCCTAAGCAAATTGGGTTCACAAAAACTTTGTTTTGCGGGATCAGGTGACGTTGTTTACCGCGCAACAGCGTCTAAACTAGACAGACAGAGATCCCGAAAATCAACCAGCAATCAGAGTGGAATGGAAAAGAAAATCAAAGAAAAACGCACGATAAAACGCCATCACTTGAGCTACTACCTGAAGGTTTACAACCGGAAGACGGGCAAGCCGATCGGGTATATCGTCAATATCTCAACTGAGGGTTTGCGCCTCGTCAGTCACATCCCCCTGTTAACCCACAGCGTCTTTCAGTTCCGCATCAAGCTGCCCCGGGAAATCAAGGGGGAGCGTAATATCGACTTTGATGCGCTGAGTTGCTGGTGCCGCCCGGATGTCAGTCCGGACTGTTTCGATACCGGTTTCAAGATTGTTGAAGCACCGGAATCCCTTCTTAACCTGGTCGATGGTTTAATGCAGTACTTCAGTTTCAGGGCGGAAGGTATAGATAGTTCTGAGCAGTAGTCGTCAATAGGCGCTAAGGTGTGTTTTAGCGCCACTCTTCCATGTGTTATGCTTTCAACGATACTAATAACAACAGTTTAAAGCTGCGCGGTTGCCTGGCTTTGACGAGTATTACATGAGGTACGTGTATGAGGTCATCAGGTATCGGCGTGTCGGGCTGGCGCGCATTCCTCTCTGTGAATCGAACTCTTCTGGTGGTGTGGCTTCTGCTTGCCGGCAGCGCCTACGCTCTGCCCCCGGAAATTGAAGTGGACCGCCTGATTCTGGCGGCCAGGGAAAAGCTGGCACAGCAGGATTATCCGGCTGCCCGGGAGTATCTTGAACGGGTGGCGCCCCTGGGTGTTGAGCCCCCCGCTGACTATTATCTGCTGTACGGGCGCGTGTATTACGATGCCGATGCCTGGGAAAAGGCAAAGCAACACTTTGAAACCTACGTGGAAATGGCGGGCAAGGAAGGGGAGGCCTACAAGGAATCCCTGGCAATGATTACCGAGCTGGAGGAAATCCTGGCTGCCAGGCCTGAACAGACCCAGGCGCCGGAGGACCACGGCGGCGCCGCGATTCAGCTGGCGGAAAAGCAGGGGCTGCAATACGACAGGAAGGTCGCGGAGCTGTACCTGGATCCCAGCCTGACAGCATCACTGGTTACCCACATCAACAGCCTGCTCAAATCCTACCGTTACATAGACGGCAAGATTAAGAACATTGATCGCAATGACTATATCGATTTCAAGTTGTCGCTCACGGGTAACCGGGAGCTGATGCTGACACGCCGGGATGTTACCCATGATGCATCGGGCCCCAAAGCGGAACTCAGCGTATCGCGCCTGAGTGCTTTCGGTATTGATCCGTCCATAGAGTACCGCTGCAGCAAGGAGTCCGACAGTTGCACCATCAAGCACCCGCTTAATCAGAAAGAATGGATTAAAATTGCCCGGGACGAGGACGGAGCGGAAGAAATCAGCAAAGCGCTGACCCGCCTGCTGAAAGCGCTCCAGCGCGGTTAGGATGATTGCCTGACCAGCAGACTAGAGCACTGAGCTGACCGTAAATTTTTCGCTGGCGCCACTCAGCTTGTCGGTGGTGGTAATGCTCGCTTTGCCATCACCGAGTTCCCGGATCTGAATAATAAATTCGGTGGATTCGTATTTTCCCGGAATGATATTGCCTTTGGCGTCCACAATGGACGTGCCTATCATTGACGACAGTTTATTGATAAACGGGTTTCGGACGGCCATGGGCTTTGCCGATGAATAGGCAATAAATACCGGGTTGGACATCTGGTCGTTCCGGGCCGTGGACCAGTGACGTTTCTCAATGCCCGTTACCACCAGGCGTATCACCGCGGTTTCAATGGCATCCAGCACCGCCAGTTGCGCCGGCTCATTGGTGGTATAGCCCGCTTCTACCTCCAGCAAGCGCTTGAATTTGATAAAACGGAACACGCCCCCCTGCACGCCTTTGGAATACAGGGTTTTGGTGGTGGTTACGGCATTGATGATTTCACCGGAGTAGGTATCCACCGCCCGGAGCGTTACCGTGACCTGATCCACCCGGTATTCCTCGGACAGACTGATGCCAAAATATTTGGCACCTTCGCCACCGGTTTTGATATTGGAGTCATAGCCGACGATACCCCCTTCAATGATCAGGTTGGCGGTGGCCAGTTGTGGTATGTTCTGTCCCTGATCGTTACCCGAGCGAATGATTTTTCGCTCTGTGAGAATGTTCTGCAAACCTTCCCGTTCCAGGGGGCGAAACCACTGGGAATCCCATAGTGCTTTTACCAGCAGTGAAGCTGCGCCCTGGGTTACCGCGGTGGAAAAGGTGCTGGAAGGTGCCGGTTTGTATTGTCCGGTCTGGTCGCGAAAACTGTAAACTGACACGGGAATCTTGCCTGCGGGCAGGGGCAGGGCTTTCAGGTCGGAATGGGATTCGGTGTCGGTGGTCCACTGGGTACGATTAACCCCGGGCCCATGAAGCGCATCCACCACTGACCGGGTTGTTTCGCAGCCGCTCACCAGCAACAGGCAAGCCATCACCATCAGGCGGTGAAGCCAGCCATTGCGGCTTGTTTGGTGGTGTTGAATAACCGTTTTTCGCGACAGCATCTGCATGACCATTTGCCTAGATGGAATCCACAATAAAGGTGGTGCTTTCGCCGGTGGCGCGTTCAGTGGTGGTGACGCGTAACTCTCCGTCGCCAATGTCGGTGATTTCGATAATATAATCACCGGTTTCCAGAATGCCCGGCACCAGGTTGCCGTCCGCATCCACCATGGAGCCGGTAAGTGTGGACGTTAAACGGCTGAGCAGGGCCCTTTGCAGGCTGTCATTAAAATCATCAAGGCCCGTTTCATCATCAAGGTCAGGGTCTTTCAGGTCATTCTGGGCGTTGGCACTGTTCAGCAAATAGCTCCCGTTCAGCGCATTGCCTCCAAAGGAAGGGTTCACCGGCTGGTAAATGAGTTCCGATGCGGTGCTGAACCCGCTGAGGCAAAGGCCAAACAGAAGCGTTGCTGAAAGTCTCATGTTCATCACCAGTTAAATCTCATCAGTGGCAAGATCCGGGTCGCGATAGGTGGCCTGTTGCAGCGCCAGACCCTGAATGCGCTGGACCGCTTCGGCCGCTGCCTGCTCTGCCAAGGCATGAATCCGGGCGTTGCCAGAGGGCAGGGTAATGATATAGGCAACCTGAAAATCATAGAGCACCTGTACCTGACGACCGTAGCGGGGGGAATGGGTTTCCTCCAGCACCACATTGAACTGACTGGCGTTGCGCTGTTCATGCCACGCAAGGCAGAAAGCCTGATAGAAACGCTGCGCCCGATAGGATTCGGTCTGGTTGATCACCAGCCCCTGGATGGGTGCGGGCCCGGAAAAGGCAGCGGGAGAACATAACAGGGCTGCCACAATGCCTAATGCCATCAGTGGAGCCCGGGCTGTGAAGCGGAACGTTGTCATAAAACTGCTACCCATACTGCTGGCAGGTACGCCAAAAGGTAAATGCCTGTACCCTTAAATCTAGACCAGGTTCACTGACCTTGCGATATGGTGACGGTGTGATTATTACCATTCTGGTGAACAGATGCGGCATCCATCACGCCCTGCTGTTCAAGCAGAATGGCGTTGGTATGTCCAACCTGTTGAATTAACAGAAGGTTGTCACTGCCACTCTGAACTGCTGTGGCCTGGTGATCGTGACCGGATTGCTCCGCTGTCACCTGGTTGCCGGGTCCGTACTGGCGCACATCCAGGATATTTTCCTTGCCTTGCTGGGATAACGTCATGCGGTTGCTTTCCGAGTGCTGCTTGCCGATAACCTGGTGACCATTTCCTTTCTGCGTTATGTCCGCCAGGTTGCCATTCCCCTCCTGATGAAGGTCAGCCCGGCCGTCATGGCCTTTCTGGCTTACATTCAGCTGGTTATTCATGCCTTTCTGAAAGGCTGTCTGCTGGTTTTTATTACCATTCTGCTCCAGCACACCCAGGTTAGTGGTTCCTTCCTGATAGTTCTGTGCCTGATTCTCGTGGCCCTTCTGGTAGGTACGGTGCTCGTTCTCATATCCCTGCTGGGCACTGGCGCCGCGGTTATGGTTGCCTTGCTGGTCAACAGTTCCGGCATTATCAGCGGCGAACGCCGACAGGGCTCCAATAGCGAAGAGAGCCAGTGCAGACAGGGTTAACAGCTTGATGGGACCCATAATTAGCCTCACTTCAAACACGATCAGTCCTGAATGATTGAGGCTTCCATCTGGTTGCCCCGCTGTATGATTTCATGTTTCAGACCATTGCCATGCTGTTCGATGTTGACCTTGTTGCGTGAACCGTGCTGAACAACTTCTACCTGGTTGTGATCACCAAACTGTGCGGCTCTGACATGATTGTTTTCGCCGTTCTGGCTGATGAGCACCTGGTTTTGTGAGCCGATCTGCTCCACCAGGGCAAAATTATCACTGCCTTCCTGCTGGATGGATGCGGCGTTCTGAATGCCGTTTTGTGTCAGCTTGGCCCGCTGATAGTTGCCGCGCTGATCAATGGCGCCGTAGTTCTTGCTGCCTGACTGGATAATAGTGGCTTCGTGGTGATTGCCACGCTGATCAATCATGGCCACATTGTTATAGCCGCTCAGCTCGCTGGGAGCATCCAGGTCACCGGCCACTGCGCTGCTGCTTGCCAGGAGCAGAGTCAGTAATGCGATTTGCTGGATGGTGGTTTTCATATGCTGGCTTACCTGTGACTTATTGCTGTGAGTGACACGAATTGAATTTGCACGGGAAATGCCAACTGGATCACAGGGTTTTTGCTATCAAAAGGGAAACAGAACAGACTTAGGAAAAAAACGCAGTTTTAATGAGTTTTGATCGGGGTTTGTTGCTCCTGTTATAACCGGGCCTGATAAAAATAACCGGCGGGCTATAAACCGGCAGGCGTCGACTTTTCTGCGGTTATAGGTTTTGTGAAAATTCACAAAAACCGCTGGCCTTGATGCGTTGTCATTAAGCTGTAACTAACCGGAAGAAGTGACCATTCGTGTCACTCTTTGTTTGCCGGTGCTTATAGAGCAAACCGCTATGAACTTATAACCGGCCATATTTTTAGTCCGTGTATTAATGGTTCTTACAGAATCTTTATAAACGGTTCAGGGGTTATGCCGTATCGATATTGCCGGAGAAAGGTTTTGTGGCAAATTACCATTGTGACCCGTTTACAAGGCCGTAACCTACTTTTGCGGTTAGCTTGTGACACAAATTGTCACTTTCGCACGGGCAGCTTTTGAGGTGCTAGGCTTACAGAAAGCCATGTTGGAATAAAAACGTCGGAACATGAAGCGGATAAACATCATCAGGTTACTGCTATTGATAAACGCCCTACTGAGCGTCGGCGTCGCGGGTGCCCATGTTTCAGATCCGTGTCTGCTGGTGGTATCGCAGGAGGCCAAGCGGTTCAAGCAATGCTTGCAGAATCAGCACCAGGATCACTGCCGGGAGCAGCGCCAGGCTCTGACGGATCAGGTACGTCGTTGTCGAGAGCTGGCCTTTACCAACGAGGCCATCGAGGAAGCCATTGATGCCGGAGAAAGCCAGGTGGCAGGTGAAGACGCCTATTATTTACCGGAAACGCCAGCCAGCAATGCTGTTGCGGCTGTGGACGTGAGCAAAGGCAACATTCAGAATTTTCGACATCAGTTCAGCAATGTGACGGCGTTTCCCATAGAAGATCTTGATTATGGCGCCGGCCAGGGCGGGTGTCAGAATGCCTTTCTTGCTGCACCGGAGCGCTACCAGTTTCTGGGGCATTTCGAATTCAAGCGCTATCTGCCGGAACAGGAGCTGAAGCCCAAACCTCATAGCCTTTTCTTTTTTGCAAGGATGTCCGAGGGTGTTTGTTACGCTGCGCCTAAACCGGGACAAAGAATGGATAATGGCGACCTGATGGTACTGAATCTGCCAGTTGGCTTTTTTGATTTTTTACGGCAGGCTACCCGCCAGGCAGGTGCTGAAGCAGTAATTGTGCGCTGTATCAGCGAAGCGGAATGCACCGGTAAAAAGCGGAAAGCAGTGAGCCTGCAGGTGGATTACCATGCAACTTATCTGCGGCTGAAGCGTCTGCAGCTATGTGAGAAAGAGGAAGCCGGTAACCGGTGGTACCGGCGTATGGCAAAGTTCAAGGTAGAAAAAGAGCGGCTTCCTGATTATTGCATGGAAGAAACCCTGGAAGAGAACATCCGGCAGCTGAAAGCCATGTTGAGACAAACAGGTGAAGCGTTGTTTGAAAAGCTGTGACAGGCGTGCCGCGTAAAAACGTAAAAGGCACTCACCGGCCGGGTGAGTGCCTCTGTGGGCGAGCCTGGCGGATCAGAACTTCGCTTCCCAGCGGCCACCAAAACTGAAGGTTTCTATGTCGGTGTCGTCATAGCTGATAACTTTTTCATAATCGAAATAGGCCGACAAGCCTTTCTGGAAAGTGGCCGACAGGCCTACCGCGAGCTGAAACCAGTCGGCATCCAGGTCGTCGGCTTCAATGGAAAACTCGCCTGC
>JAWVYU010000190.1:0-9952 GCA_033722575.1 Ketobacteraceae bacterium
CACATAACTTTGCAGGTTGGCCACCATCACGATATCCGCATAGTCTGGCTTGTCCGAACCGGTATCGCGTTTGAAATTAAGGTAGTTGCCGGGAACCTCAATCAGTTCCTGCGGAAATTCCCAGGTCTGCAGGATTTTGGTGCCTACCTGTGGGTGAATCCTGTCGATTACCCTTTCCAGCGTAATGGGGTCATTGAGCTTATTCTGGTCTTCGGCGTAGGTCAGAATCGGCAGGATGCCAATGTTGTGGACCAGTCCGGCCAGCGTTGCCTGATCCGGTTTGAGTTTGGTGTAATGACGACACAGCACGTTGGCGATACCGGCCACTTCGGTGCTGTGTTTCCAGCTTTTACGCATGGTTTTATCAATCAGATCAGAGGTTGCCTGAAACATCTGCTCCATGGCCAGGCCGGTAACCAGGTTGGAAATGCAGGCCATTCCCAGTCGAGCGATCGCCATTTGTACATCCTGAACCTCGCGGGCACCCCGCATGATCGGGCTGTTGGCCACCTTGATAATACGGGCTGTCATGGCGGCGTCGTTATTGATAACCTTTGCCAGGTCCGCGGCGGAGGCATTAGGGTCCTCAGCGGTTTCTCTGGCTTTCAGTGCCACCTCGGGCAGGGTGGGCAACACCAGTTCATCGTTATCGATTAACGTCAGTAGCTCTTGCAGAACATTTTCTTCAACGCTGGACATGCGCGACAGCTCCCTAAATAACAGGCTTTGGGCAAGGGGAAATGCACCTTGACTTTAAGTTATAGCATAGGGAGGCGGCAGCAGCTGAAGTTCAGGGCCATCATTTTGTTCTAAGAAAAGGCGCTTCGATTCCCAATCCGCCGTCTTGATCAGGGCGCAGCCAATGCTGCCGTGGGCGATGGGACTTTGGTGCAGGATTTCGCCGCATTTCTTGCCTTCGGCGTTAAGAACAGCCGAGCCTGCTTCGCAGGGGGAAGCGCAATGAAACGCGGTAAGCCGCTGTTTTACCTGACCTTTGAAATGGATGCGTGCTACCACTTCCTGGCCTTTGTAACACCCTTTGTTGAAACTGATACCATCCATCTGGTCGTAGTTCAGCTCCTGGGGCAGAAAGGCACCACGGTGGGGTTCGTCCACCAGAAACAGGCCATTGCGGTGCAACACGGCCAGTGCTTCCTCTTGGCGTGCTACTTGCGCTTTCTTCAGCAGGCTTTCAGTGTCTGCCACCGGCACCAGGCGGACAAACAGATTATTGGATTGAGCCAGCTCAAACCCTGCAGCGTTCCCGGCGGGGCTGGCAGGCCAGTCCAGGTAAGCCAGTATATCATCGGCTTCGCTCAGCTCGGCCTTGGCGAACAGCAGATATTTCTGCAGCAGGGGTTTCAGATGGGGCACCTGTTCGGTGGGAATCAGCATCAGAATCCGGTCTTCTGCAGGAAACAGGATAAATCCGGCTTCAATCCGGCCCTGAAGGTTCAGGTGAGCCCCCAGCAGGGGTTCGCCTTCTTCCACCCGTTTCATATCACAGGTAACCTGGCCCTGAAGAAAGCTGAAGCGCTCCGGGCCCTCAATGGCCAGGCAGCTGAACTGTGCCAGAGGATACAGCAGGCTGCTGGGCCTGTTCTGCAGCAGATCATCCAGGGGGGTTAGGGCTGGTTCATAATCCAGTTGTGAAAGAACGTCCTGCCAACTCATTGAAATACCTGTCTTTGTCTGTGGCTGTTACGGGGATGATAGACATTTTTCCCGGTAAATTCAGCTGATAGCTGATGAGGATTTTCAACTGCGTTATAATCCGCGGCCTTTCTGTCCGGAACCATTTCAACACAGCGGAGGCCCTAATGTCGCCCAGCGGCTATTCAGACAATGATCTCAGGCGCCTGTCATGGCAATGCCGGCGTGGTATCAAGGAGGTGGAAGTGTTGCTGGCCCCCTTTTTTGAGCGTCACTTTGGCGGACTCTCCGCTCGCGATCAGGATCTGTTCGTTGCCCTCCTGGAGGAGTCCGATGTTGACCTGTTCGAGTGGTTTACCACCCGTGCCAAACCCCAGGACCCGGAGCTGAGGCATATCGTTGATGTCATACTTGCACGAATGGCGTCCTGATCTGGCAGTGGGGCCGTCGAAACGATTGGCGGCCTGGTTTGCCCTGGTGCATACCCCGATGCTGGCACTGCTTCCGTTCACTGCCCTGATGCTGCCATGGAAGGGTCTGGTAGCCTGTCTGGTGGTACTGCAGTGGTGGCATCTGCACCGGCGTTACGCAGTGCAGCGGGACCCGGGATCGGTACGCCGCATTCTCTGGGCAACGGATGGCTGGATGCTGGAGGACGCCAGGGGTATGCACGGCCCTTATCGGTTGTCAGCGGGGAGCCGGGTTAACCGGGATTTCATGCTGCTTCATTTTCGTCGTGGCGGGTTCCTGCCGTGGGGTCTGGCCGGGGGTTCACACTGGGTGCCGGTGCTGCGGGATAATGTGGGCGATGAGCGGTTTCATCTGCTGCAGATTTTTCTCCGCTGGCAACGGGCCAGTGTGCTGAATCCTGATGAGTCGGAAATGGAGTCAGAAAAACACTAGCCCTTCAGCGGTTGCTGTGGATCCAGCACGGTATTGACGGCCTGGACGGCGGTATCCGGGTAATCCAGGGTAAAATGCAGACCCCGGCTTTCTTTCCGGGATAACGCACAGTGAATGATCAGTTCCGAGACCAGCACGAGGTTGCGCAGTTCGATCAGGTCATTGCTCACTTTGTAGTTACTGTAATATTCCAGGATTTCCTTGCGCAGCAGCTTGACCCGGTGTTTCGCCCGCTGCAGACGTTTGTCCGTGCGGACAATGCCCACATAGTCCCACATAAAGCGGCGCAATTCGTCCCAGTTGTGGGAAATCACCACGTCCTCATCAGAATCCGTCACCTGTGATTCGTCCCAGTCCGGCAACTCAATGTCGGCGTCAGTATGTTTGAGCTTGTGGCGGATATCATTACTGGCGGCGATGGCGTACACCAGGCATTCCAGCAGCGAGTTACTGGCCATGCGGTTGGCCCCGTGAAGCCCGGTACAGGCGGTTTCGCCAATGGCGTACAGATCAGCCACATCGGTGCGGCCCTGCAGGTTGGTCAGTACACCCCCACAGGTATAGTGCGCGGCGGGCACAATGGGAATCGGCTCCCTGGTAATGTCGATCCCCAGGGAAAAACATTTCTCGTAAACCGTGGGAAAATGCTCTTTGATAAAATCCGCCGGTTTGTGGGTTATGTCCAGGTACAGACAATCCACCCCCAGGCGCTTCATTTCATGGTCGATGGCCCGCGCCACAATATCCCTCGGCGCAAGCTCGCCGCGCTTGTCGAACCGGTGCATAAAGCGCTCACCACTGGGCAGCCTGAGGTAGCCGCCTTCACCCCGTACCGCTTCGGTCACCAGAAAGGAGCGGGCATCCGGATGATACAGGCAGGTGGGGTGAAACTGGTTGAATTCCATGTTGGATACCCGGCAACCGGCGCGCCAGGCCATGGCAATCCCGTCACCGGTGGCCACGTCAGGGTTGCTGGTGTACAGGTAGGCTTTGCTGGCGCCCCCGGTGGCCAGGATGACAAAGCGGGCGCTGTGGGTTTCCACGCTGCCGGTTTCCAGGTTGAGTACATAGGCACCCAGTACCCGGTTGCCCTCCAGCCCCAGCCGGCGGGTGGTGATCAGATCAATGGCCACGTGGGATTCGAACAGGGAAATATTATCCAGCTGCTGGGCACCCTTGATCAGGGTTTTGGAAATCGCCAGTCCCGTGGCATCAGCGGCATGGATGACCCGCCGGTGACTGTGGCCGCCTTCTTTGGTGAGGTGATAACCCACCTGACCGTTGTCCGATGGTTCCTGATCAAACCTGACCCCCTGCTCGATCAGCCACCGTATGGCGTCCGGACCGTTTTCCACGGTGTATCGCACCGCTTTCTCGTTGCAGAGCCCGCCGCCGGCAATCAGGGTGTCCTGAATATGGGATTCAATGGAATCATGGGCATCCAGCACTGCCGCCACGCCGCCCTGGGCATAGTAAGTGTTCGCGGCAGTAAGCGGGCCTTTGCTGAGCACACCCACTTTTGCAAAGGGGGCCAGATGAATCGCCGCCGAAAGCCCTGCAGCGCCACTGCCGATGATCAGAATGTCGTGGTCGATTCGTTTAGCCATGGCGAAATCTGGTTTTGAAATGAAAAGGGTACTGGAATTAACTACTTAGTTAAGGTTAATTCAAGATATTGGGCTATTATAACGGCATTACAGGGTTGTGTTACCAATTTATGGCAAAAGCAGCCTGTGGTTAAGCTTTTGCCGGAACTTTCACTGTGGAATCCTGTCTCACTGGCAGTCTCGGGTGTTGCGGGCAGCCTGGCTCGGGGATTGGCCCGAGGATCGGTTTGGGGAGTTGTTGACTGGATGAGCGAAAAAGAAGCTGATCGCCGGTTGGTGGAGCGGGTTCAGCAGGGTGACAAGCGGGCGTTTGACCTTCTCGTTACCAAGTACCAGCACAAGATATTGTCCGTGATCGGCCGGTTCGTGCAGGATCAGGACGAGGCAATGGATGTGGCCCAGGAGGCGTTCATCAAGGCTTATCGCGCCCTCAAGAATTTCCGGGGCGAAAGCGCTTTTTATACCTGGATATACCGGATTGCGGTTAACACTGCCAAAAACCATCTGGTATCCAGGGGTCGCAGGCCACCGGGGCGTGATGTGGAAGTGGAAGATGCTGAATATTATGAGGGAGGCGTGGCGCTTCATGAAACTTCCAGCCCGGAAAAGAATCTACTAAGGGACGAACTGGAGAAAGTCATCTACGACACCATTGCTGATTTGCCGGAAGATCTGAAAACAGCATTGACGTTGAGAGAATTTGACGGACTCAGCTATGAAGAAATCGCCGAAATTATGGATTGTCCCGTAGGCACTGTGCGCTCCAGGATCTTCCGCGGGCGGGAAGCCGTTGATAGCCAGGTAAAGGCATTGTTAGGTTAGAGCGCCTGGCAGGCAGTTTGTAAACGCAATATGTAATCGCAGCGCGAAAGTGAAGTGTATAAAGCGCAGTGTATAAAGTAAGGTATAAGGTATACAGGTATGAGTGAACGTTCTCATGAGGAATTATCAGTGCTGATGGATGGCGAAGCCTCTGATCTGGAGGTCCGGCGAACCATCAGGGCGTTGGATGAGGATGCAGAATTGCTGGATAAGTGGCGCCGTTATCATCTGGTGCGCTCCGTCATGCAGGGTGATATGCGCGAAAGCGGCGCCTGTGAGTTTGCCCGTACCGATCTGTCGGGGCGGGTGAGCGCCGCGCTGGCAAGCGAGGAAGCCTATAGTATGGAAAGGTCGCCAGCTCCGGCAGCCCGCAGCTGGCAGGAACGCTTCATCAAGCCGCTGTCCAGTATTGCGGTGGCGGCCTCCGTTTCAGCCGTGGTGGTCTTTGGCTGGCAGAACTTTCAGCAAGCCCAGGGTACTCATCCCGCCCAGAGCGCTGGCGGCACCCTGGCCCAGGCCTACAGCCAGGCACCGGATGCCGGTTCCGGCTTCCGCACAGTGGCGGAATCCCAGCGGCAGATCCAGCGCAACGTGATGAACCAGTCGGATATCATCCGCATGCCATCGGAGCAGAACCGCCGCCTGAACCAGTATCTGGTCTCACACTCCGGGAATGCGGCACTCAACACGGCCAGCGGATCCATGTCCTACACGCGGGTAGTGCATATCGCGCCATAAGATCGAATGCCTGACGGGAGAATGCAGGGTTGGTGACATTGTCAGTTTCAGCAACAACAAGAACAACCGTAACCGGGTATGAGGCCCCCGCAATGCTGCCGGTGATTTTCTGGATGCTGCTTTTGATGCTTTTCCCTTTTGGAAACAGCTTTGCGCGGGAACCCCTGAGCGTCGAAGCGACGCCCCAGCAGTGGCTGGCCCAGATGGCCAGCGCGGTGCGCGAACTGAACTACCGGGGCCGCTCCATTCTCATGAACGGGGATCAGCTGAATTCGGTTGAAATTGTTCATGCGGTGTTTGACGGAGAGCCCTGGGAACGGGTGATTCACCTCACCGGCGAACCTGCCGAAATCCTCCGCCGGGGGGACCGGATCAGCTGCCTGCACCCTGACAAGCTCGCCAGTTTTCAGGCATCCGGCCCGGTTGCCCCCCACAAACCTTTTCTGTCCCCCGATGCGTCTGATCGGATTCTCCGCTATTACCAGCTTGCCAAGGCGGGCGGTGGCCGTGTTGCCGGCAGAGAAGTGCAGCGGGTGGATGTCATGCCCCGGGACCGCAACCGCTACGGCTACCAGTTCTGGCTGGATAATGCCTCCGGCCTGATGCTCAAATCCGTTACCGTTGATCATGACGGTCGTGGCCTGGAAGTGTTTGAATACGTGGATATTGATGTGGGAATTAATATACCCCGTGAAGCGTTCGAGCCGGGGAAAGGGTTGCACTGGGTGCCGAAACCGGAACGCAAGCCCGAAGCCGCTGCCGACAAGCCCGCCTGGCAGGTAGGTTGGTTGCCCTCGGGGTTTGAACTGACGGAATACGAAATGCGGCGGGTGGGAGATGTCCGTGTCAGTACCCGCGTTTACAGTGATGGCCTGTCGGCGTTCTCGGTATTTCTGGAAAAAGTGGCACCGGACACCCAGGCAGAGGGTTCCCGTACCCATGGAGCCACTGCAGCGCTCAGCCGCCGCCTGGCAGAACCGGCCAACGATTATCTGATTACCGTGGTAGGGGAAATTCCCATGGAGACGGCCATGCAAATTGCCATGGCGGTGACGCTGGACAACTGACAGCACCGGCCATTGCCCGGGCTTTGACTGGTAAAACTGCCGGCGTTTCGTTACAGTTTCCCCAGGGTCATCCGCGGTATGTCAGGTTGTTTCAATGATCGAAGAATCAGGTCGTGTGGTAGCAGTAGAGCAGGGCGCTGTGTGGGTGGAATCCATTCGCCAGACGGCCTGTCAGTCCTGTGCGGCCAGAAATGGCTGTGGCCAGAGCGCGCTGGCAAAGCTGGGGCAGCAGCATAAAAATCATGTCCGGGCCCTGAACGCCTTTGATCTGGAAGTGGGTGATCAGGTGGTGATAGGGGTGCCCGAAGATGTGGTGCTGAAGGGGACACTGGTGGCTTATCTGATGCCGCTGGTGCTGATGCTGGTGGCAGCCATTACCGCGGACAGTTTTACCTCCCGGGATCTCTGGATAGCGCTGGCTGGCTTATCTGGCCTGGCGGTGGGATTCGGACTGGTTCGCTTGCATTTTCTCTCTGTGAGCCGTGACAAACGCTATCAGCCTGTGGTGCTGCGTGCCTCCCGGCAGGATGCCGTGGCCTTCTGCCCCAAAGAATCGCTCTGATGACTAAGGTAGACTGATTCAGTCAATTAATTTGCCCGCCCTTGGAACTTTCTCCCGCCGCCCTCATCTTAACAGGGAAATTTTTCTGTCGACTGACATTTACTGTCATTCATAATCCGTTATCAAGGAGATACCTGATATGCAGAGCATTCATTATGCCCTGAAGCCGGCGGCAGCACGTTACGCAGTGGTGTTTCTGGTTTTCGCCTTATTCAGCTCCCTGAGCCATGCGCGCTTCGGGTTGCCTGATTTTACCGAGCTGGTGGAGGAGCATACCCCTGCCGTTGTCATTATCAGCACCACCCAGAAGGTGTCCGGTATTCCCGGCCATCAGCTGCGCGGTCAGATTCCGGAATACTTTCGCTATTTCTTCGGCGACGGCTTTGAAATGCCGGAACAGGAGCGCGAGGGCCTGGGTTCCGGCATTATTCTGTCCAGAGATGGTTATATACTGACCAATAATCACGTGGTGGCAGGCGCTGATGAAATCAGTATCCGCCTGTCTGATCGCCGGGTGCTGGACGCTAAGCTGATTGGAGGTGATGAGCTCAGCGACCTGGCCTTGCTGAAGGTGGATGCCGACGATCTGCCGGTGGCCACTCTGGGTAACTCGGACAAGTTGAAAATCGGTGAATGGGTGCTTGCCATCGGGTCGCCCTTTGGGTTTGAGCACAGCGTGACGGCGGGTATTGTCAGCGCCAAGGGGCGTAATCTGTCCAACGATAACTATGTCCCTTTCATCCAGACAGATGCCGCCATCAACCCGGGTAATTCCGGTGGCCCCCTGTTTAACCTGGACGGAGAGGTGGTAGGAATCAACTCCCAGATTTACAGCCGTTCCGGCGGGTTTATGGGCCTCTCCTTCGCGATTCCCATTAACGTGGCAATGGAAGTTGTGGAGCAACTGAAAGACAAGGGGCAGGTCAGCCGGGGCTGGCTGGGGGTGGTGATCCATGATGTCAGCCGCGATCTGGCATTGTCTCTGGGGCTGTCCAAACCCGAAGGCGCCATTGTAGCCAAGGTGTTGCCCGGTGGTCCTGCAGATGAGGGCGGCATCAAAGCCGGAGACGTGATCAGGGAGTTTGCCGGTAAGCCCATTACCAAGGCGGCGAATCTGCGCCATGCGGTGGGCAGAACTCCTCCGGGCACTGAGGTGGACGTAGAAGTGGTACGCTCCGGTGATGACAAAACCCTGTCGTTCAAAATCGGCGCGTTACCCCAGGACCCCGCCCTGGTGGCTTCGGCTGACCCCAAACCCAGCGGCAAAACGACCCTGCTGGGCATGGAAGTGGTGAATCTGCCCAAGCCCCAGGCCCAGCAACTGGGGATCCCGGGCGGCGTGGTAGTCAAGTCCGTGGAGGGGAAAGCGGCCCGGGAAGCGGGCATCCGTCCGGGGGACGTGGTGACTAATCTTGCCAATCAGGAGGTCACTGACGTGAGCAGTTTCCGCCAGATTGCCAAAGGCCTGGAAAAGGGCAAGTGGGTGCCAATTCTGGTCAATCGCCGCGGAGCACCGGAGTTTCTTGCCATTAAGGTAGAATAGATCACAAATTTTCCGGAAATTCAGTGGCTTATCGTTCTGGTTTGGCTAAAATCTGGTCAGGGCGGTGAGCCTTTTCTTTTCGACAATAATGACCCGCAACGGGTATTTCAGTAGAATTGCGCGCTCAGCCTGCTGCTGTCCGCCATCGCGGCCGGTAAAACAGACATCCAATCATCAATAAAGTAGAGAATTTGTGAGCGACATTAAGAATATCCGCAACTTTTCCATTATTGCCCACATCGACCACGGCAAGTCCACGCTGGCTGATCGTTTTATCCAGACCTGTGGCGGCCTCACGGACCGGGAGATGGCGGAACAGGTGCTGGATTCCATGGATCTGGAGCGTGAGCGGGGTATCACCATCAAAGCCCAGAGTGTGACGCTCTATTACACGTCCAGGGACGGGGAAACCTATCAGCTCAATTTTATCGACACGCCGGGGCATGTGGATTTTTCCTATGAGGTTTCCCGCTCTCTGGCAGCCTGCGAGGGCGCCCTGCTGGTGGTGGATGCAGGACAGGGCGTGGAGGCACAGTCAGTGGCGAACTGCTACACCGCCATTGATCAGGGCCTGGAAGTCATGCCGATTCTCAACAAGATTGATCTGCCCCAGGCGGAACCGGAACGGGTGATGCAGGAGATCGAGGAAATCATCGGGATAGAGGCCCTGGATGCCTGTCTGGTGAGTGCGAAAACCGGCGCCGGGGTGGAGGAAGCCCTGGAGCGCCTGGTGCGTACCATTCCCGCCCCTCAGGGTGAGCGGGAAGGCAAGCTGCAGGCACTGATCATTGACTCCTGGTTTGACAACTATCTGGGCGTGGTATCGCTAGTGCGTGTCGTGCACGGGCGACTTAAAAAAGGCGACAAGATCCTGGTCAAATCCACCCGGAAAGAACACGTGGTGGACGCCGTGGGCGTGTTTACGCCCAAGCGCAAGGATACCGGCTTGCTGGAGGCCGGTGAGGTGGGTTATGTGGTGGCCGGTATCAAGGATATTCTCGGCGCCCCTGTGGGTGACACCCTGACCCACGCTAAAACCAGTGACGTTCCCTCCCTC
>JAWVYU010000191.1:0-9797 GCA_033722575.1 Ketobacteraceae bacterium
CAGGTTAATGACCAGCGCCTGTTCATCAATTCTGCCCATAAACAGCTGCCGACGCAGGGTGCCGGTGGTGGCGATGGCTTTACTCAATACCTGCGGTGCACTGGTGGCGACGGGTGTCTGGCCGGGGTAGGTCATTGCCACTGGCGTAAAGATATTGACATCTCCCAACGGCCGCTGCTCCAGTCCGGTGGCAAAGGTGTTCTCTGCAGACCATTTCTTGCCACCCACGTGGTCAAAATGATTGTGTGAAATAAAGAACGTATTGATACTGGCCATATCAATGCCCAGTTCTTTCATATTGAATTCCAGCGGTGACGGTGACTGGCTCAGGGCGTTGTGGCCAAGATCGAACAGGATTCTCTGCTGATCTGTTTCTACCAGATAAGCAACGCCCATTTCAGTTTTCAGGGACGGTTTTGCTCCGTGCCAGTTCACCAACGGAAGGATTTGCAGTGAGTCAGTGGCCCCGGAGAAAGTCAGCTCCACCTGCTTTCGCCGCTCCCAGTCTCTCTGTGCCTCGGAAAGACCCCGGTGATGTGAAATCAGGAATCCGAGTGTGCCGGATGCCAGGAATAGCCCGATTAACCCCAGTGCCCCCAATAATTTACGAACACCCGTTTTTTCCGTTTCAGTCATATAAATCACCTGCGTCAGATTAACACTTTAATAGGTGATTCAGCTTGCTTTTACAAGTTTCCCTTGAGGACTTCCGCTCTCATTACGGTGTTTTCGTAATCTGGGAATGCGAATCTTGTCACCGGTTCCTGCCCGGGTTTTCAGTTCCTCAAACGCAGGGCCAATCAGCGCAGCAATGGTCTGCACATCACGAATCAGGTGGCTGTCTGCATGCAAGGTAAAGCCGACACAATCACGGTAGCTCGCCAGAGAAATATTCAGACCCACCCCCTCCAGCACTGGCCCCACGGGGCACATGCATTCAACTGGCCACCCACAAAGATAGAGCGGCTCTCTGGGGCCGGGCACGTTAGAGATAATGGTATTGTGTACGGGATTGATATGATCCACCAACGTCGATGCATACACGCGCATGGCCAGATTAAACGCTCCCGGAGTATTGAATTCCGCCCAGTTCTGCAAAAGATCGGCACCCACTGCATCATGTTCAGTTTTCGCGTCCCTGGTGTCTTTATGAATAAGGTGTAATCTATCCAGTGGATCATTCGCGTGGGTTGCCAGTGTCGACCACATCCCGGACACCTGATTATTGGTTACCATCTGATCCGCATTTTTTCTTACTGAAATGGGAACCATCGCCACCAGAGGCTTGTCCGGAAGATCCTGCTGCATTTCCAGATAACGTTTGAGCGCACCGCCACACACCGCGAGAATGACATCATTCACCGTGGTGCCGGTGGCGTTTTTAACGCCTTTGATTTCCTCCAGGGACAGCTGCGCTAACGCCAGATCACGGTTGGCGCTGATCCTGCGGTTAAAATGTGTACGAGGAGCCGTCAACGGCCTTGACCGCTCCAGATCCCGTTGGCCACTTTCAGACAGAAGGTTTCTGAGCCCCTCAAGAGAGTCTCCCATAACATTGAAAAAGCGTTTTGGGGTTTTGATTTTTGAACGCAGTGCGTTGACAATCAGTTCCGCCGTTCCGGGCAACCGTTCACCCGGGCTCCGGTGCTGCACTACGGGGGCCTGAAAGCCCTGCCGGGTGCTGAACAGGTGGCGAAACAGGTCCGTACCGGAAACCCCATCCACCATGGCATGATGAATCTTCAGCACTAACGCGAAACGTTTACCCGGCAAGCCTTCTATCACCCACGCTTCCCATAAGGGGCGGCGGCGGTCCAGGGGAACACTCATGATTCGCCCTATTTTATGCCCCAGGCCGGATGAATCGCTGCCCCTGGGCAAAGTGTATTGATGGATGTGGTCTGCTACCCTGAATTCCGGGTCATCCACCCACAGCGGGTGGTGCAGATTGAAAGGTACCGGCACGAGGCGCCTTCTGAAAGCCGGTTCCTCCTGGGTTTTGGCATCCAGCAAGGCGTATATATCACGAAAATCATACCCTTCCGGGTTTTCTGATGCGTCGCAAATGGCAACAAAGGCCACGTGCATCAGCATGGTATGGGTTTCTGCGTAAAGAAAGGAAGCATCCAGTCCCGAGAGTCGTTCCATCAGTGCCAGCTCCAAAAAGAATATCCAGAATGCCGGCTATTCTAATCCGGAGCAGTACTGATGGCATGATCAATTTGGACTAATGCCAGCCAGCACTACCCTGCTAGCTGGATTCGGAGCATACCGCTGCATTCCACGAACTGGCGAGCCTGTTTCTGGGATGCTCGGCAATGGAGGTGGTGTTACCCGTGGTGGAATCGGTTGTATAGATCATGGGATCATTCAGATGAAACAGGTTCAGGTGGCTCTTGGCGCGGCCGTAAATTGTGCCGTAACCAAACACGCCGATCTCCATGGATTTCCCGTCGATCACTGCCAGCTGAACCATATTTTCCTTATTGTCAGATCTGAGCTTCATGAACAGCCTGGCCAGCTCAAAGGCGATATCCGCATCGGTCCGGTCGCTGTCCGCTTTCTCTGCCGGAATCATTGAAGGCGTTGTATTCTGACCAAAAGAAAGCACATTGGAACCCCGGGCTACCTGTGACTGACGCACCGCAAAGGAGTGAGTTCGTGAGGGCTCATCCGACGTTCCTCCGATCATGGCCAGTGCACCGTTTGACGGGTTGATCTTGTAGACATCACTGCCATTCATACCCAGCAACCTGCCCTGATTATCAAAGCCGATTTCCCGCATGGAAATACCGACCTTGCCGATCAGCTGGACGTCGCCGGTTTTCACATCAATGCGGCCCAACTGAGTTGTTGCATCCACTATCCATAAATACAGCCGCTGTGAATCCTCGCACATGCCCAGCGTAATCGCTGCATCCATTGATGCGGCTACTACCAAATGGCCACTGCGGGCATGTGTGAACATCAAATTATCCAGCATTAACATGAAAGCCCCCTGAATTTTTCTTTTGTAGTTGGGTAATACCCTGCGGCAAAACGCCTGATGTCAGACAAACCTACGCTGATTGATTTGAAAGTTATCATCCACCCCAGGGCAATGCTTGAACAAACCTATGATTTGGAGGGTCATTACAGTATCGATACATAAAAGGCCAATTATTTGCACAATTGACCTTTTATGACCTGTCATATCAGGGTTGCACGTTATTTCTTGTGCTTTTTACCCTTCTTTCCCTTGTCATGTTTCTTGTCCTTTTTATCTTTCTTTCCTTTTTTATCTTTTTTGTCCTTTTTATCCTTGCCTTTGCCTTTGCCTTTATCCTTATCTTTACCCTTGCCTTTCCCCTTGCCATCTTCTGAGGGCATAAAAGACGAAATCAGAAGGCCACCATGTTGGTCGCCCACGGACAACGGAGCAGAACAGGAAGTGTGGAAGTTGATGGACTGGATCAGGCCCGATCCATCTTCAATGTAGGCATTGGTTTCGGAATCCAGCTTGTCCTTACCCAGTGCAGCGGCATCCAGGATCAGGGTTTCGCCAAGAGTAACGACTTGCGATATATAAACATTGCCTTTCTTGTCTTCCAGTGTGAGCCGGACCGGATTGGCACCCGTGGAATCACCACTGCAACTCGCTTTGCCCGACTCCTGGTCGTGATTGGAATCCGCACAGGAACCACCCACATAGGTTATGCCGAGCCTGGCTGGTTTGCCGTCTTCACAGGATAATTCCGGCGCGCTGGCACGCACGATGTCAACGCTATCCCCTGCGGGACAACTCACCGATGCGTTGCCACTGGCGCTGGCCAGCACGTTCACCGAATTTGTCAGTGAGTCGGTCAATGCATAGGGATCGCTGGTGTAGGTAACACTCTCGCCAACGCCAAGGGACACCGGCGGATTTTTCAGTATTTCTCCCAGCAAGGCATCGGATACGCTGTCCAGATTAACCACCGTGTCGCCCTGGTTGGTAATGGTATAGCTGAAGGCAACTTCAGCGCCTTCGAAGGGAATCTCGCAGGAATCCGCCGCTTCACTCATTACCGGGGCCTCGGCCACGTAATCGTCATCTTTCTCACGGAAATCCACCACTACCCAGTTGGGAGAAGGATCACCTTTTTCGGCGTTGTCCGGATTCGGTGTATTGCCGTCCAAAGGAGCCGGAGCGCCGGCAACGTAAATTGCTGAGCAACTGGTGTGTATGATTTCTTCCACACCATTAATGGTGATGGTGGTTTTAGAGCCCAGTTTCTCGCCCATACCGGCATCGATGGTAAACCCGTTCTGACTCGGTTTGGTCAGAATGGTCACTCCACTGGCAAGATCCACGCCGGAATACACCACCTGGCCACTGTCCTTGCCTTCAAAGGCCACCGTTGCATTGGTTTTGTTGGGCCCGATATAGCGCAGGGTTGTCGCAGAAATCGCATCGGTACACAGCTTGTCCTCGATGGTAGGCGCTTTCACCATACATTTCTGATCAACCACCACCTCACATACCTCGGGTTGTTCGCAAACCACGAATGCCGGGTCGTTATCATTCACCGGCAACCCGGACAGCACGCCATTTGCAGCCACCGATACAGTGTTCTGTTTGGTGCCCGCGGTATCACACTGCCCTGCTACCGTGAGATTTTCAAAACCGGCGTCTGCCGTTGCAATCACTACGCTTGCACCCACTGGCAGATCGGCGATAACAACGCCGCTGATACCCAGTTTGTTGTCGCTGACTGTGACATTGGTAAGGTCTTCGTCACCAACGTTTTCAACGATAAAGCGGTACACCGCAGTCCGACCCATGTCGCTGTCGGTTACCTGGGCGACAGGGGCTGTTTCCGGCGTGTCGGCGTCGACAAAGGCGTCGTCATCCTGGAACCTGACCTGTTTCTTCACACTGATAGCAGGGCCGACAATACATTTCAGGTTGGCCGGATTGGAGGCAGTGACATCGTCGCCGGAAATTCCGCCTACCGCACTGACTCTGGCCGTATTGGGCTTGTTGCCGGGCGTGCCAGCACAGATATCCTGCTGGTAAAGGGCTTCAAAACCGGTTTCACCGCTTTCTATCACCTGGCTGGCACCGGGTGCCAGATCCATGATCACCGTATTGATACCCAGCTGTGCATCCACCAGCGTGACGTTGGTGAGAGGTTCAGTACCGGTATTCATGACGATAAACCGGTAGTAGGCATCGGTTTGACCGACCACGCCTACGGGCACATCCGGGCCACCGGCTGTATCCGCATCAAAATAATCCACCCCATCCAGGCTCACCTGTTTGCGCAGATCGATCAGTGGCTCCTCGCAAACGATGTAGGCGATATCCTCATCACTCACCTCGGTGCCGGACGTAACCCCGGATCCGGTAGCGCTAGCCGTATTAAGGTAGGAACCGCGCCCGGTACAGGCGTTGTCTTTGTGAAGACCGGGGATATTCTGGTCGTCTCCGGGAACCTCTCCGTTGCCGGAGCCCGGCAAGCTGATCTGAGTGCCGCTGGATAACACCACCACCTGGCCCGGCATCAGCGGATTGACTGCCAGTGGGTAGTCGGTAATACCCAGTTCCGCATCATTGATGACAACATCATAGAGAGCTTCGGTGCCGGTGTTGGTGACCGTAATACGGTAATCCGCCTTTGAAGCCAGTGCGCCGCTGGGGGCGGTATCCACCGAATTGGCATCCATATAGGGCCCTTCGTTCAGGCTCACCTCTTTCAGCACGTCAATTCCCGGCTGGGGCGCATCTGAACAGGTTGCGCTGGAAACAAGCCAGTCGATCTGCGCTACATAGGGTTCGGTATACACCAGGTTACCTTCCACATTGCGGATGTAGCGGGGATTCAGAAATTCGTCGTCTATGGACATGGGGAACGCAAAGGTTGCCGGTGAGGTATCCGGCGAGAGAATGCTGTAATCTGCGGGCAAACCGCCACCGGGAAGGCTGACATCGTAGGTCAGGTTAGTGTTCTTTTTTACGTGTATACGGTAAAAACCGCTGGTGTCCGTTACGCCCGGATAGGGAGCGTTAGGTTCGCGGCAGGTGGGCAAAGGCACTTCGGCTGTGTCTGTTGCACTAGTGCACTGCGCCTGAACCTCTACCCCGGCCAAAGGTTCGTCCTGGGTGGGTTCAATAAATCCGCTGTTGTTAGTATCACACCAGATGTGGCCCTCGACATAGGTTGCCACGGCTGTGTTGGCAGCTCCCATCAGAATGACAGCAGCGCCCACGCCTTTGATTAGATTGTTCATGATAGCCCCGAGCATTTTTGTATTTATAATGACTGACCCAATGGAATTAGGCCAAAGAGGTAATGCTTCAGGCATTTAATAATAATGTGAACTGGTTCGCTTGAATTTTCTGATGATTAGCGGTCCGATTTGTTGACATTCGGTGAACAGCGGTATAATGACTGAGCGTTTCGTTAACGAACGGTAACAATCCAGCCCCGGCTGACTCAATCTTAACGCTATCAAAAACCGGGCATCAGTACAGAAAACACACCAGTCAATAACAAAACTTAAACATAAGTAAACCCACCCGCCTCTATAATCGAAAGTATACGAATTAAAAATATCTGTTGAATAGATGTTGTAAGGGGGCTGACCATGACGGGCTGTAGACGGCCGTTGTACCTTTTTCTATCTGTAGTTTCACTCACCGGTTGCGGTACGCTGTGGCAGATGCCCGCCCACGATCTTAACCCGCAATCTGCCGTAACCCAGGAACAGGAAACAGAAACGCTGGCTCAAACGCCGTCAGACAGCCTGGACGGCTTCTCATTTATCGAAGTAACGCCAGACGCGACGCCCAAGAAAATCAATATTGCGCGCAATCTGAACCAGGCCATCGCCGCCCTGGGCAAAGGTCAGCGCGATGAAGCACGAAGCAAAGTAAACGAAGTTCTGGATAAGGATCCCGACAATGCCGACGCCCTGGCGTTGCTTGAGCAGATGGATGTGAACCCTGTAATCTATTTTGGTTCGGAGTATTTTGAATACAAGGCCCGCGCCGGCGACTCCATGACCCGGATCGCTGACAGATTTCTGAAAGACCACCTGAAATTTTACATCCTGTCGCGCTATAGTGGCATTGATAACCCCGCATCACTGGTCAGGGGGCAGACTGTCCGCATTCCCGCGCAATACAAGCCAGCTCCCAAAGTAGCCAGAAAGCAACCATCCCCTGCACCGGCTATTGACCCTGCCCTGAAAAAAGCAGAAGCCCTGTTGAATAGCCAACAGTATGTGGAAGTCATCAATCTGCTGGAACCACGGGTCCAGAATAACGGCGCAGGAGACAAAGCCCTGGCACTGATCGAGCAGGCTTACGCCGGTGAGGCCGCGCGACTGGCCACTGAAGGTGAGCTGAAGCCTGCCAAACTGCTTTACAGAAAAGCCGCCAGGGTCGCCGGTGACTCCTCTGCTTACGACGCCCGGATTGCAGGTCTTTCAGACCAGATCAAAGCGCGCGACCTGCAGCGTCTTGCCAGTCTGCACCTGAAATCCGGCCAGCTGGATATTGCCATGGAAAATATCCGTGAAAGCCTTGAACTGGTGCCCGACTCCAACGTGAGCAAGTCACTCTACCAGAGAATCAAGGCAGGTCAGGTCAACGCCTACCATGCCAGGGCGCTGGAGTTGTTCAATGATGACCGTTTTGAAGAAGCCCTTGCACTGTGGGACGCAGCACTGGAGCTTGATCCTACCCACCTGCTTTCGAAAACCTACCAGGAGCGCTGCAAGGCTGTTCTTGAAAGAAACCGGGAAATAGCCCTCAGCTATAGTGACGATCAATAATGAATCAGGCGCAGCTGGCATCAGTTTCCGGCTGCGCCCCATTCCCGGAACTCCCGCCGGCAGATTCCGTTTTTATGAACTGGCGCCTTAAAATCATAAATAAATTCAAGCATTCACAGGCTAAAAGCGCCATGTTAGCGGCTTGACCCTGTGGTGATTCAACCGCTGTATCAAAACAATAAGAAGTTTAAGGGGTAATACAATGTCATTCAGGCTATACACCCGGTTCCGCCTTATGGTGGTTCTGCTACTTGGCTTTATCCTGGCCGGTTGCGGTGGTCAGACAGGGCTTGTCGTCCATAAATATCAGGGAACCTGGGGCAGCTTGCCAGATTTCTCGCGCCTGAATGCGGTAGACCAGCGCGTGGTACCGGTGATTGGTACCAACAATCTTGGCACCACCAGTTATGGTCTGGTGTTCAAGGGCCAACTCAGCATCAGTGAAGCTGGCCTGTATCGTTTTCATCTACTGTCCGACGACGGCTCGCGCCTGATGATCAATGGCAACGAGGTTGCCAACAACGATGGCTCGCACCTTGCACAGACCGTTATTTCCGATCCGGTTATGCTGGCCAATGGTTCTCACGAGATCCGGGTTGAGTATTTCCAGGTGTCCGGCGAACAGATACTGGGGTTGAGCTATCAGCTCAACGACGGCCCGGTGACGCAGGTTCCCACCAGCATGCTGACATACAACGACAACCACAAGGTACCGGACAGCGATGACGGCTCCGGTGGTGGAGACGGTGGCGGTGGTGATGGCGGGGGCGACACGCCCACTGCCGGAAACAGTATTTCAGTGGGCGAACAACTCAACTCCAACGAATACCTTGCTTCCACCAACGGCAACTTCCGCTTTTATCTACAGACCGATGGCAACCTGGTACTTCGCGACTGGAATACCAGAGACTCACTATGGTCGTCCGGCACCCACGGCCAGAACGGCACCTACCTGATCCTGCAGGGCGATGGCAACCTGGTGCTGTACACCGGCTCATCCTCACCCGTATGGGCCAGCGACACCGTAGGATCTGGCGCGGACCGCCTGGTGCTGAATAACGATGGTTCCCTGGCGCTTTATGCCGGTAGCGCCGTTGTCTGGTCTGTTAACGGTTCCGGCAACACCGGTGGTGGCGACGGAGGCGGTGATGGTGGTGGCGATGGCGGCGGCACCGGCGACGGCGTAAAAGTGGCGTTCATTGGTGATACCGGCACCGGCAGCAATTTCCAGAATGTGCTTAACCTGATCAAGCGGGAAGGCGCGGAGCTGACCATTGTGGCAGGTGATACATCCTACAGCAGCAGCCGCGACGACAACTGGGATTCCATGGTACGCTCTACCCTGGGGTCATCCGATCCGGCCGTCATCGCCGCAGGCAACCACGACTACGGCGACAGCAATTTCAGCGACGTCCGGTCCTTCGGCCAGGCACGCCTGAACCGTCAGTCTGCCGTGAAATGTAACGGTACCTATGCCGAACAGATGACCTGCACCTATAAAAACCTGTATATCGTTCTGTCTTCCATCGGTTCCCAGGGCAGCCGGTCAGATCACGAGAATTACATTTCCAACCGACTGAACAGCGCCCCAGCGAATGCCTGGCGGATCTGCGCCTGGCACAAAAACCAGCGGGATATGCAGGTGGGAGGAAAGTCTGATGAAGTGGGCTGGACCGCCTACGAAACCTGTCGCAGGAAAGGCGCTATTATCGCCACAGGCCATGAGCATTCCTATTCACGCACGCACCTGCTGAGTGATATGAGCGACCGGAGTATTGCCAGCACCTCCTCTACCTTTACGGTTACCGAAGGCCGCACCTTTGCCTTTGTATCCGGACTTGGCGGCATCGGTATCCGGGACCAGGAGCGCGGCGGTAATTGGTGGGCAAGTATCTATACCTCCACCCAGGGTGCCCGTTACGGGGCCATGTTCGGTACCTTTTACGATGACCGTGCCGAGTTTTATTTCAAGAATATCAATGGCGATATTATCGACC
>JAWVYU010000192.1:0-9735 GCA_033722575.1 Ketobacteraceae bacterium
CGGGTCTGACCGCCCACCAGAATGACATCGTTGATTTCAGACACTTTCAGGCCGGCGTCTTCCATGGCCACTTTACAGGGCTCCATGGATTGCTCGACCAGCTCGCCCACCAGGCTTTCCAGCTTGGCGCGTGTCAGCTTGATGTTCAGGTGCTTGGGACCACTGGCATCGGCTGTCACGTAAGGCAGGTTCACCTCGGTTTGCTGGGAAGAGGACAGTTCGATCTTGGCTTTTTCGGCCGCCTCTTTCAGGCGTTGCAGTGCCAGCGGATCATTGTTCAGATCAATGCCGCTTTCCTTCTTGAATTCTGCTACCAGATATTCGATCAGGCGCAGGTCGAAGTCCTCACCACCCAGGTGAGTGTCACCATTGGTGGCCAGCACTTCAAACTGGTGCTCGCCGTCCACTTCGGCGATTTCGATAATGGACACGTCAAAGGTACCACCACCCAGGTCGTACACCGCAATCACGGAGTCGCCCCGTTTCTTGTCCATGCCGTAAGCCAGTGCCGCAGCTGTCGGCTCGTTGATGATACGCTTGACTTCCAGCCCGGCGATCTTGCCCGCGTCTTTGGTGGCCTGACGCTGGCTGTCGTTGAAGTAGGCCGGCACGGTGATCACCGCTTCGGTGACTTTCTCACCCAGGTAATCCTCTGCGGTTTTCTTCATTTTCTTGAGGACTTCCGCAGAAATCTGTGGCGGCGCCATGCTCTTGCCGCGCACTTCTACCCAGGCATCGCCATTGTCGGACTTCTTGATTTTGAACGGCACGCGCTCGAGGTCTTTCTGGACTTCTTTATCGGTAAACTTACGACCGATAAGGCGCTTGGCCGCGAAAATCGTGTTATCAGGATTGGTGACCGCCTGACGCTTCGCCGGCTGGCCCACCAGAATCTCACCGTCTTCGTTGAAGGCAACGATAGAAGGTGTGGTGCGATCGCCCTCTGCGTTTTCGATAACGCGCGGCTTATCGCCTTCAAGAACTGCGACACAGGAGTTTGTGGTTCCCAGGTCTATACCGATAATTTTGCCCATAATTTTCCACCTCTATTAAGGTCTTGGCAGCGTGATACGCAATGGTTGATTCAGGTAAATCGTTTGCTTTGGCTCTTTAAGTTGGGGCCCCGTGGCGGTTTTCAACCTCCGATCAGAGGATTTTTATCCATTTTGACCCCTGTCAGGTTGCTCCGGAGTGTTACGCCCCTTTTGACACCACCACCATGGCGGGCCTGACCAGTCGGCCATTCAGGGAATAGCCTTTCTGGAGCACCGCCATCACTGTGTTCGGCTCCATGTCCGGGTTCGGTTGCATGGACATGGCCTCGTGCTCCTGGGGGTTGAAAGGCTCACCCACGGGATCGAGCTGCTCAACGCCATGCTTTTTAAGCGCATCCAGCAGCATTTTCAGGGTCAGTTCCACCCCTTCGCGCATGGCTTTTGCGGTTTCCTCATCGCTACTCTGGGCGTCCAGGGCCCGCTCCAGGGTATCCACCACCGGCAGCAGATCGGCGGAAAACTTCTCCAGCGCAAATTTGTGGGCATTCTCCACGTCCCGCTGGGCACGGCGACGTACGTTCTGCTCTTCCGCTGCGGCTCTGAGAACCGCATCTTTCTGTTCCGCGATCACCTGGTTGGCTTCCTCCAGCTTTTTCCGCAATTCCGCAACGCTGGCGGTATCCGCGGCCGGCTCCTCAACCTCGTGCCCCTCGTCTATGACAGGCTCCGAGCTGTCTTCGTTGGGTTCGGCCACGAGTTCGTGATCGTGGTCCAGAGATTCGCCCGATGCCGATTCCTGGCCCTCGGGCTGTTTAATCTCTTCCTGGCTCATGTAGCAACTCCAAAGGTTTTCTCATTATCTTGACTCAGGCCATACCCGCGAAAACGCGGATTCCGCCTGAGAGTTGGCAAATATGGGTGGTTGATGGGGGCTAGCCGGAGGATTTCAAGGCAGCACTCAAAATTTTTGCTGCCAGATCAACGGTGGGGATCACCTGCTGGTAGGGCATTCGGGTTGGACCGATAACCGCCAGCATGCCCAGCAGGTCGTTTTTTGCGGATTTATAGGGGGAAGCAATCAGACTGCATTCATCGGGCAGCTGATAGCCTGACTCCTGACCGATGAAAATTTGCACACCATCAGCCTGGATGCAGCGGTCCATCAGTCCCAGCAGGTCCCGCTTTTCCTGGAAGGCATCAAACAGCTGCTTGAGCCGGTCCACGCCCCCCTCCTGGTCCGCCATGTACAGCAGGTTGGACTGCCCGGAAATTACGTAATTATGGGCCGGACTATCGCTGGCCAATACCCTGGAGGCCAGATCAACGGTGGTCTGCATCAGCGCATCCAGTTGTTGCTTGTGGTCCTTCAGCTGGGCCAGGAGCCTGTCACGGATCTCCCGGAGTTCAAGCCCCGCAAATTGCTGATTCAGCAGATTGGATGCCTGCTGGAGTTCGGTCTTTGCGTAATCCCGGTCAGCGGTCATTATCCGGTTCTGTACGTCGTCGTTGTCGAATACCAGCACCACCAGGATCCTGGCACCTTCAAGAGGCAGAAATTCGATATGCCGCAGGGTGGCGCGATCCCGGGTGGGAGCCACCACCACGCAGGCCAGGGACGTCAGATCCGAGATCGCCTGGGACGCAGCCTCCACCAGCTCGGCGGAGGTTTTTTCCGGATGCAGCTGCTCCCGGAGCCGTTCCGCCACATCGTTGGCAATGGGTGCCATGGTGATCAGCCCGTCAACGAACACCCGGTAGCCCAGGCTGGTGGGTACCCGCCCTGCTGAGGTATGCGGCGACTCGATCAGCCCGCGATCTTCCAGCAGCGCCATCAGATTGCGCACAGTTGCCGGGCTCACGGGCCTGGAAAGCGCCTGCGCTATGGCCCTGGAGCCCACCGGGCGGCCATCGGCAATATGCTTCTCCACCAGCGTGCGAAGCACCTCGGCCATGCGCTCATCAATGGAACTGTGCTTTAACATCTATGCTCGGACACTTAAGTCTGGTTTCGGGTTCGGCTGAAAAATGACGGTTTAGTGACTGAAATATTTACCATTTTAGCAGCCAGGACACAATCACCATTGTTTTTCTGTCAATCCCAGCCACGTGAGCACGGGTACCAGTGGCGGAGCCCCGCAACCCGTAGCGATTTGCCGAAAACTAGCCTATCATCGGGCAAGTTTTTCACCATTCACAGGTATGCCGGCATTTATGCTTACCCACATAAAAATCAGTCAATTTGCCATTGTTGATGAACTGGAACTGGATATTTCCGGAAAGCTGACCGTGATTACCGGGGAAACCGGTGCCGGAAAATCCATCATGCTGGACGCGCTGGGGCTGGCCCTGGGAAACCGGGCGGAATCCGGCATGGTGCGCCACGGTGCGGACCGCGCTGACATCCATGCCGTGTTCGACGTCTCCGGCAATCCGGCCGCCGTGGCATGGCTGACGGAGCGCGACCTGGATGCCCAGAATGAATGCGTACTGCGCCGGGTGATCAATGCCGATGGCCGCTCCAAGGCCTATGTGAATGGCAGCCCCATGCCCATCACCACGGTGCGGGAACTGGGCGACCTGCTGGTGAACATTCACGGCCAGCATGAGCATCAGGCCCTGCTGAAGAAAGACACCCACCGGGAATTGCTGGACAGCTTCGGCGGACTGACGGGGCAGGCTGCCGAGACAGCTCAATATTACCGCGAGTGGCGTCAGGCCCAGAAAGCCTTCGAGACCTACCGCGATAACGCCCGGGAACTGGCGGACCGGGCGGATCTGCTGAAATTTCAGCTGCAGGAATTTAACGAACTTTCCCTGAAAGAGGGCGAGTACCAGGAGCTGGAAAAAGACCACAAACGTCTGGCCAATGTGGAGTCCCTGCTGTCCCTGGGGCAACAGGCCAGTGCCGGCCTGGCGGAAGATGACGAGTCCGCCAGCCAGCAGACCCACCGGGTGCTGAGCCTGCTCCGGGATATGCTCCGGGAGGATGAGCAACTGCGGGAAATCGCCGACATGGTGGAAAGCGCCGCGATCCAGCTGGAGGAAGCCAACGACAGCCTGCAGCATTACCTGAGCAACCTGGAGATTGATCCGGAGCAGTATCAGGCCATAGATCAGCGTCTTTCCGCCGCCTACCTGCTGGCACGCAAACACCGCATCGACCCCTATGATCTGGTCCGTTTCCAGCAGGAAATGGCGGATGAACTGGCCAGCATTGATGGTGGCGAGGAAAAGCTCGATGCACTGGAGAAACAGGCCCTGGCCAGCAGGGAACGCTACCAGTCAAGCGCGGAAAAGCTCAGCGCGGCGCGCCTGAAACAGGCCAAAAAACTGGGCAAGGCCATTACCGAACAGATCAAAACCCTGGGCATGCCGGGCGCGGTTTTCAGCGTGGAGCTGGAGAGGCTGCCGGAAAACCAGCCTTCCGTTCATGGTCTGGAAACTGTGGAATTCATGATTGTGACCAATCCCGGACAGCCAGCCAAACCCCTGGCCAAGGTAGCCTCCGGCGGGGAACTGTCCCGGGTGAGCCTGTCGATTCAGGTGGCCTGCGCCGCCAGAACCAATGTTGCCACACTGATGTTTGATGAGGTGGACGTGGGCATTGGCGGTGGCACGGCCCAGATCGTTGGCAGGCTGCTGCGGGAACTCGGCAACCACAACCAGGTGATTGTGGTGACACACCAGCCACAGGTAGCCGCCCAGGGACACCACCATTTGCATGTTAACAAACAGACCCGCAAGAACAGCACCCACACCAGCATCAACCCGTTGGCATCAGACGAGAAAGTCCTTGAAATTGCCCGTATGCTGGGGGGGCTTGAAATCAGCGAGCAGACCATGGCTCATGCCAGGGAGCTGATGGCTGAACGCTGACAATCAATCCTTACGCAGCTGCTCCTGAAATCGAAAAAGCCCCTTTAAAGGGGCTTTTTTTTCTGATGGTTTTGTCTGAGAGGCTGCGTTGTGACTGGCCTTATTTCTTCTTCGGCTTGACGTACAGCACCAGGCTGTGGTCCACCAGCTCATAGCCGTGCTCTTCACAGATCTTGCGCTGCCTGGCTTCGATTTCATCATCATGGAATTCAATGACATCGCCAGTCTCGGTGCACACCATGTGGTCATGATGCTCATCGGTGGCCAGTTCGAATACCGCGTGCCCGCCATCAAAATTATGCCGCATCACCAGGCCGGCACTTTCAAACTGGGTCAACACCCGATAAACAGTTGCCAGCCCGACGTCCTCCCCCGCATCAATCAGCGCCTTGTACACATCTTCAGCGCTCATGTGCCGGTCATCAGACTCTTCCAGTATTTGCAGTATTTTAAGGCGGGGTAAGGTGACTTTGAGCCCTGCTTTTCTCAGATCTTGATTGTCCATCGTCATTAACTGTTTTACCTGGTTAACTTGAAAAACTGCTGACTGCACCAGCTATTCACACAAGGATGGCGGGCTCAGGAGACATTCAGGCTCATGGGGTTCCCGGCTTGTGACCGGATTCAGCACATCTGGTGGAGCTTGCCCGTAGATCCATGTATCATGCCCAGCTTGCGAACCATAGAGGATTTCCCGGTTATATGCAAAGCTTGGTACTGCTTTTTAAAACCTCACAAAAGCTGCTGATTATCGGATTATGCTGCCTGGCGGTCAGTGGCTGCAGCAACCTGCGATTTCCCGGCGTGTTCCGTATTGATATCGGGCAAGGGAACATTATTACGGCGGACATGATCCAGAAGCTGAAGGTGGGCATGACCAAACGTCAGGTGGAATACGTTATGGGCAGCGCCATGATCCAGGACCCGTTCACGCCGGAACGCTGGGACTACGTGTACAGCTATGAAACCGGTGAAGGTGCCTTCGTGGAGAACAAGCTGAGCCTGTATTTCGAGGGCGAACGCCTTCAGCGGATAGACGACTCCCGCCTGAAAGACCCCGAAAAGGTGCGCGAGAAACTGGTGGATGCCATCAAGGAGCAGCGTAGCTAGGGGCAGGACAACGCAGCCGGGAACAGCAGGGCCAGGTGTTATTCCTGTTCACGGCGTTGCCTGGCTTCTTCCGCGCGGCGTTTTCTGACCTCCTTCGGATCCGCGATCAGGGGCCGGTAAATTTCCACCCGGTCCCCTTCCTGCAATTCCCGCTCTCTGGGTTTCCTTTCCACTTTTCCGAAAATCCCCATATCCGCGTTTTCCAGATCAATGTCCGGGAACCGCTCGGCAATACGCGATAACCGGGCGGCCTCAAACATGGTAGTACCCGCCGGCACATCAATGGCAATCAGCGCCTGCTCGTCCGGCAGCGCGTAGGCCACCTCGACTTTAATCGTCTCTGCCATCAAGCCACTCCCTGGTCACGCACCACGGCCTGCACGGAGGCCTGATCGTCGTCCTGGGTGGCAATATCCGAAATCCAGCCACTCAGGGAGTTGTACATAACGATGGCAATACCGATGGGCGCCACGATCCGCACCATCACCACCCAGACATTGAAGAGGGTGAAGTTCTTCATCTTCACCTCTTTGGTGACAATGGAGCGGCGCATGATCCAGCCGGTAAAGATTGCGATCAGCATCCCGCCAAGCGGCAGCATGATATTGGTAGTGAGCTTGTCCAGAAAATCCAGAATACCCGAACCCAGAATCGTTACATCAGACCAGGCGTTGAGTGACAGGGCACAGGCAATCCCCAGGGCCCAGGTGGGCAGACATACCGCCAGGGTCGCGGTCAGGCGGTTGAGGTTGGTGGATTCCACCGCCCAGGCAACGGTGGGCTCCGCCAGGGAAATCGCCGAGCTCCAGGCCGCAAACACGATCAGCACGAAGAACAGACCACCCAGCACCACCCCGCCCGGCATGTTGCTGAAGGCCACCGGCAGCGTCTGAAACATCAGAGAGGGGCCTGCAGCCGGATCAAGATCATTGGCAAACACGATGGAGAAAATCACCAGGCCGGCCACAATAGCAACAGAAGTGTCCAGAATACCGATGGTGACCACGGTCCGCCCCAGCGACTCACCCCGGGCCATGTAGGCACCATAGGCCATGATGGCGCCCATACCGAGACTGAGGGTGAAGAACGAGTGGCCCAGCGCCGACAGGATCGCATCGGCGGTCAGTTTGCCGGGATCGAAACGGAACATAAAGTGGAACGCCTCGCCAAACGACCCATTGATAATGGCATAAACCAGCAGGCCGATCAGCATCAGGAACAGAATGGGCATCAGAATCCGCACCGCCATTTCCAGACCCCGGTGAATGCCCCTGGCCACTACAAATATCACCAGCAGCATAAACGCCGAATGCCAGATAATGTTGAGTACAGGATCAGAAACAAAAGCCCCGAACTGGGCCGGAATATTGGCTTCTGCCAACAGGCCACCGGTGAAAATCTTGAACACATAGGCAAAGGCCCAGCCGGCGATCACGCTGTAGAACGACAGAATCAGTATCCCGGCCAGAGCGCCCAGCCAACCGATACCGGCCCAGAATTTACTGGCGTCCTCTTCCCGGGCCAGGCTGCGCATGGTGTTGATGGGACTGTGCCGGCCACGGCGCCCCAGCATGATTTCGGCCAGCATCACCGGAATACCGATCGCCGCTACGAACACCAGATAGATCAGCACGAAGGCACCGCCGCCGTTTTCACCGGCCATATACGGAAACTTCCAGATGTTCCCCAACCCCACTGCGGAACCGGTTGCTGCCAGGATAAATGTCCAGCGCCGTTCCCAGGTTCCATGAATCGATTGTTTTTCAGCCATAACACGTTCCACTATTGTTCGGCAGCTGACCGGCAGCCGCCGCTACAACCCCAAGGTCTTAAAATTGTTGCTAATTTTGGCCTGTTTTGATCGCCACCTCAAGGGAGCCCTTGGGCTTTACCGCCACTAACCCCTATAATTGGCGGTTTACAACTCACCGATGCAACACGCAGGGATTCATGTCAGGAAAACAGAAAGCAAAAAACAGCGGCTCGACTATTGTGGTGAACAAACGCGCCCGGCACGAGTACTTTATCGAAGAAACCTTTGAGGCCGGTCTGGTGCTGGAGGGCTGGGAAGTCAAAAGCCTGCGGGAAGGGAAAGTGAACCTCAGTGAAGCCTATGTGCTGATGCGGGACGGAGAGGCGTTTCTGTTCGGCTGCCACATTTCTCCGCTGCAAACAGCCTCCACACACATCAACCCCGACCCCCTGCGCAACCGCAAGCTGCTGCTGCACCAAAGAGAGTTAGGCCAGCTGTTCGGTTCGGTGGCAAAAAAGGGACTGACCTGTGTGCCACTGAAACTTTACTGGAAGCGCGGCATGGTGAAGTGTGAAGTCGCGCTGGCAAAAGGCAAAAAGCTGCACGATAAACGCGCCACGGAAAAGACCCGCGACTGGAACCGCGAAAAACAACGCCTGCTGAAGCAGAACTAACCGGTAATCGGCTAACCTGACTAGTCCGCAACTCTGTTTTTACCGGTATAATGATCACTGATCAACCACCTGACAACCAGGCGCTCAGCCAGCACCTGACCCGCGAGTAGCGGGGCACCAAACCGGGCTTTCATCAGGGTGTCACAACTGTTGCTGCAAACTGTTACTGGCGCGGACTGACGGAGCACCACGGCTGCTGACGAATCGCCCAGGAAGGTGGCGCCCATCGGCCCGAATGTCATTACCGGAGGCTGATATGACAGGTTCGTCTTTACCGGTGATCAAGCGTTACAGCGACTGGCATATTCCCTGGAAGGATGACCACTACACGCTGCAGGAATGCCTGGATAACCTGGCATTGCTTGGCGCACCGCCGCAAAAAATTCCGTTTCTGGTCAGGCTGGTGGAAAACCCCGGATACCGGATTCCGGGTCTGACCCTGTTCCACGGCGCGGTGGAACTCCGCCAGCACGACTGCATTCATATTCTGCTGGGCCGGGGGCTGCTGTCCAAGGACGAGGCTTTTGTAATCGGGTTTACCATGGGCAGTACCAACCAGGTGTCCACCGCCGAGGAAAATCTGTTCTGCAAAATCGCCAAACACCTTTATCCTTCCATATACCGGTTTGATGACGAGGACATCAGCATATTCAAGGATGCCGTCAGGCTGGGCAGTATCTGCCGGCCCGAGCGACTGGACAGCTTTGACTTCGAGCCCTGGCTGGACCGGTCAGTCAGGGACCTGCGGAAGGCAGCGGGACTGGACCGGGGCATGATTGAAGCTTATTACCGGCTCGAAAAACAGCGCTTTCCCGGGGCCCTGGCGAGCCAGAGAAATATTTAAGCCCGGACCTTTAAATATCTTTTCCCAACCCAATATAGTAATATGAAAGATCTGGGGGCGACATTGGCTTCGACGTCGGTGACAAAACCTCAGGTGCATGCCGTGTGGGTAACAACACACGTACTCCAAGTGTTACAAAATATAGTCGCAAACGACGATAACTACGCTCTAGCAGCTTAGTCTGCTAGCCCATCGAATAGGTTCGCTCGTGGACCGACCTCGATGGTAAATTTACACGAGATCGCAGCAAGGCGCGCCTGGCGCTGAGCTGTTAAAACCTTAACAGGCTAGCGTTTAACATCCTGCTCTTTCGGGCCGTTAAACGCGAAATCAATAGAAAGAGCTAAGCATGTAGATCCTCAGGCAGAGTGCTGGCGGACGCGGGTTCGATTCCCGCCGCCTCCACCAGATTTAAAGTCCTAATGAGCCCTCACCAGCCATCAGGGCTTTGTCATTACCCGCAATTATACGCTCAGAATCTAC
>JAWVYU010000193.1:0-9725 GCA_033722575.1 Ketobacteraceae bacterium
ATCACGCTTGATAATGGCATGAATCCCACAGCGCTGGGTTCCACACAAAGCGAGGATAGGCAGCAAGCTTTGATAGTAAACCGGTACAGCCCGGACGGAACATTACAGTGGAACCAAACATTTCCCGGATACAGGCACCTGACCATAGGAATAGACTCACATCTAAACACTGACACGGAAAACAATACGTTCGTCAGCGGGTTAGCGGATAGCGATAACCTCAGCCCCGTTTTTCTGGCAAAGATAAACCCGAATGGCGAAGTCCTGTGGCAGCAAGAACTGGATACGGGGCACGTAGTTTTACCACATGACGTTGCCGTAGACGGTAACGGTAATTATCTGTTGTTGGCCGATGGAGTAAGAGCCTTTGCGTCTGCTGATGGCACACCACTTTGGCATTACGGCGGCAAAGCTTCCTGCGAGGAGACGATTTGCGATCCTGAAATTGATCTTGACGATTACCCGTATCGTCGATCTTCAGCATCTCTTTTCGCCCTTTTGGAACTCTCAGTTTTGGATAACGGAAATATCATTGCCAATTTCGGAGACTCACTTCACCTTCTGGATACCGACGGAACCTTATTGCGTGAGCTTCAGGCAGTCGAGCTTGGCTTGGCGAGATTCGACAGCTTAAAGGACAATGGTGAGAAAGCAGTCACTCTAGGTTCCACAAATAATCAGCTGTCGGCATTTTTACTGGACGAAAACTTAAACTATCAACCGATACTATCTTTTGATTCAGCCTCAGGGGGGATAGTATCCATCAATAACAACGCCTTCATCTGCTTGGCAGTCTTGGACGGTGAACAGCTGAATGTCCATACTATCCACGGAGCGGAATCCAACCTGTTCAGCGCAACAATTTCGGACACCTTGACTGAGCCTGTTGCCATTAATACCAACAATCGCAATGAGTGCTATGTCAGCCTGTTTGAGCAAACTGAGCGCGTCTACCTGAGAACCCGGGTTATCAACCAAAAAGGCAGGTTAAAAGACACCATAACCATAAACGATTTTGCGGCTGAAGCTGTAATGGTTAATGACCGGATTGTCTATTCCGCCGGTATCACCGGAAGTTACGAGACCACAGAAGGTACGCGCGGCACTTTATTCAAACATCAGGTCCGATAACCCTTAGACCTACCCACAACGGATAGTCCGCCTCCAAACTTTCCCCACAATCTCCCCGTAATCTGAAAGCTCCAACCAGTTACGGGGAGATACCATGAACAACAAGAAAATTCTCTTTCTCACCGGCGTGGTCACTGCCGGCCTGATCACAGCCGTTACCCATTCCTTCAGGTCCATCACAGAGCAACCTGAAAGCACTCTGCCCGTGATATCCGCTACCCGCTCAGTTCCCGGCAACACTGCTGCCAGCCCTATTCAGGGGCAGGTCGCACAAAACGCCGGGCCCCACCGAAACACGTCAGCGGTATCCGATAGCGCCCCTGATGACCTGCTATCCCAACCGGATCCGAACGCGGCCTATGCCACGTTCGGTGATCGCATCGCCGAACTAAGCAACCGGCGCCAGGGGCAATCGCCGGATATCAGCGCCATCCACGCAGCCCTGGAGGAGACCAACGCCTGGACTGCCATGGCAGAACCTTCGCCGGACCTGTCCCTTACCCACCAACAGCGCTATGACGGACGCGAGTTTATTTCTGTGAATCCCGCGAAAATTGAATCGCTGGTGCCCGGAGACACACTGGACATTCACATTCCCCAGATCAACGGCAACTTCACCGCAACAATTCATAAAGCCGTGGCCGGAATCGGCGGCAGCGTCAACTGGGAGGGCCGCCTGGAAAACATGCCCGATTCCGCTGGCGCAAGCCAGGTGTACTTCACCAGCAGCGGCCCGTTGATTGTAGGAGGCATCACCACGCCCCATGGGCATTTCGAGCTGGAAGCCCACGGCAACGCCGGCTGGATTGTCAGCAGCAAAACATTGTTTAAAGAACCCGACACGCTGATTGAGGTATCCGAGGAGGAACTTTCTCAAACGCCAGCCGTATCGGAGAAAGCACTGGCCCAAAACCAGTTTGCCATTGAGCCCCTACCGATGAATAAGTAAAACAAAAGAGGTGATTGACATGAAACATCTGCGCTCCCGACTTAACTGTATTCTAAAGCGTGCCCGCCCTTCTCCTTCATTATTGAAAAAATCCCTGGGTGTACTGGCGCTGGCATTTTCCGCTTCTGTCCAGGCCGCTGTAGTGGACCTGCTGGTGCTGTACGATACCCATACCCACCAGCGTTTTTCCGGCCAGGCGCCGGCCGCCATTCAGGGCTGGGTAAATCAGGCCAATGGCATGTACCGTAACAGCGGTGTGGATATTCAGTTGCGACTTGTGGCGGCACTCCATCACGATGAGGGCGGTAGCTCCATGGGGGAAGTGCTGAACAATATCCGCCATAACGCCTGGGTGAGAGACCGCCGCAATGAGTACGGCGCAGATTTTGTGACCCAGGTGCATCGCACCGGTGGCTGCGGGGTGGGTTATGTGGCGGTACACCGCGACTGGGCCTTTAACGTAACGGGCCCGGACTGCGGCGCTCAAGTGCTGGCCCATGAACTGGGGCACAACATGGGGCTGACCCACTCCCGCCGCCAGGGGGACCAGGGCGGAGCGCGTTATCGCTACGCATTAGGTTACGGCGTGGACGGCGTGTTTGCTTCCATCATGGCTTACCCCCAGGTTTTTAATGCGCCCTGGGTGCCCAAATTTTCCAGCCCTTACCATGGATGCAATGGTTTGTCCTGCGGCGTGCCGGTGGGCCACCACGAAGAAGCCGATGCCTCGCGGGCGCTTTCTCAGGTGCGCGATGAAGTCGCCAGCTTTATGCCCACCCGCACCAGCAGTAAGGCTGCCTATCTTATTCGCGCCAAACACAGTGGCAAATGCCTGGATGTGGGAGGCTGGGGCAAACACAATGGGGCTCCCATAATTCAATGGAACTGTCACGGCGGGGATAACCAGCGCTTTCACATTTATGATGCCGGTAACGGTTACTGGTACCTCCAGGCAAAACACAGCGGCAAATGCATTGATGTGTCCGGCGTGAGCACTGACTTTGGTGCAGCGATTCATCAGTGGGACTGCCACGGTGGCGGCAACCAGAAAATCAGAGCCGCCAACATGGGTGGCAATCTTTATCACATGGCGTTTCAGCACAGCGGTATCTGCATGGACATTGATGGCTGGTCCCGGAACAATGGCGCCCGCGCTATCCAGTGGGGCTGCCACAGCGGGGATAATCAGCGATTCTACCTGGAGCGTGTTGAATAACCGCCATATAGAACTCTCATTTTTCAGATATTCGACAAAAACAATCAGGCAGCGCGCCGGAAAGGATTCGCGGCGCGCGTTTCTATAGTCCTGCAATACTAATCCCTCAGACTTTTGCGCTCTCCCTGTCTGTTTCCTGAAAACCCTGTCACCTCTTCAGCCATTGATCACTGCCATGTCATTAGCCATCATCCATTCCCGCGCCTCCATGGGCATGAACGCACCACTTGTAACCGTGGAAGTGCACCTTTCCAATGGTCTGCCGGGTTTTTCCATCGTGGGCCTGCCCGATACCGCCGTTAAGGAAAGCAAGGACCGGGTCCGAAGCGCCATACTGAATTCCGGCTACGAATTTCCCGCCCGGCGTATCACCGTAAACCTGGCACCGGCCGATCTGCCAAAGGATGGCGGTCGTTTTGATCTGCCCGTGGCGCTGGGCATTCTGGCGGCCTCGGAGCAGATTCCTCTGGAGGCATTGAAAGCTCATGAATTTGTGGGCGAACTGGCCCTGTCAGGGAAGATGCGCCCCATCCGTGGCTGCCTTACCGCGGCACTGGCGGCGCGGGCAGTGCACCGTTCCTTGTGGTTGCCGGCTGAAAACCGGGAAGAAGCCAGCCTGCCCAGCCAGGTGCAGATTTACCCCGCGGGTCATCTGGTGGAGGTATGCGACCACTTTAATAAAAAGAAGGAAATTTTACCCTGCCCACCGGCTCAGCAAAGTCGAAAGCCCCCCACAAAGTACTGCTTTGATATGGCCGATGTAAAAGGTCAGCACCTGGCCAAACGTGCCATGGAAGTAGCGGCTGCAGGCAAACACAACCTGCTGATGATAGGGCCCCCGGGAGCCGGCAAATCCATGCTGGCGGCACGACTGCCCACCCTGCTGCCGGAGCTGACGGAGCAGGAACGGCTGGACATAGCAGCAGTGCACTCCGTGGCCAATGCCAATGCGGAACCGGTCTGGCAGGAGCGGCCCTTTCGCGCGCCCCACCACTCTGCGTCCAGCACCGCCATTGCCGGTGGCGGCTCAAACCCCAAGCCCGGAGAGATTTCTCTGGCTCACCAGGGGGTGCTGTTCCTGGACGAGCTGCCGGAGTTTAACCGCAAGGCGCTGGAAATTCTGCGCGAGCCGCTGGAGACCGGCGAAATTGCCATTTCCCGGGCCCATGCACAAACCACCTACCCCGCCAATTTCCAGCTGGTGGCGGCAATGAACCCGTGCCCCTGCGGCAAACCCGACAAGCCGCCGGAAGGTTGCAGCAACCCCGCCTATTGCTGTACCCGCTACCAGAGCCGGCTTTCGGGCCCGTTACTTGACCGTATTGATATTCACCTCAGAATCGATGCGCTGCCCCTCACGGCACTGGCCCGGTCCAACAGCCAAAAAAATGAGACCAGTGCGGAAATTCGCCAGCGGGTGACCCGGGCCAGGGAAAAACAACTACAGCGGGCCAACAAACCCAACCATGACCTCAATTCCCGTGAAGTGGAAGCCTACTGTCATCTTTCCCCTCAGGATCAGGCATTTATCACCCGTGCTGCGGAAAAACTGGACCTGTCCGCCCGCGCGTTCCACCGCATACTGAAAGTCGCGCGCACCATTGCCGATCTTGATGACAAAAACGCTATCGAAACCCGACATCTGTCAGAGGCCCTCTCCTACAGGGCCGTATTCTGACATCCGGCTGTGCTTTGCCCGGGTATTATGCAACAATCGGGTAAACAGCTTGCCTTCACATTGTGATCATGGACGAGAAACCGGAGGGGCCATGTTTAACCTGTTGAAACCAAATACTCTCAAAACCACCGCCGGCTATCTTGTCACGCTGGTTTCCAGGTACACCCCCCTGAAGTTTCAAAAAAACCACCTCGAAGGCATTTACAACTACCTTCCCATATCCGACCGGCTCTGCACCTCCGGACAACCGTCAGAAAACCAGTTTGAGCTGATCCGCGCCGCCGGCTTCAACACTGTGATCAACCTGGCTCCACACCATGTGGAAAACGCATTGCCCGATGAAGCCGGATTACTGCAATCGCTCGGCATGACCTACTGGCATATTCCCGTGAACTTTCAAAACCCCACGGAAGAGAATTTCCAGCAGTTTGTTGATGTAATGGAACAAACCCGCGATCAGCAGGTGTGGCTGCATTGTGCCGCTAACATGCGCGCCTCGGCCTTTCTTTACCGATACCGGCGGGACGTGCTGAAAGAAGACACGACAATAGCCAGACAGACCATGAACAGGATATGGGAGCCTTTCGGCGTGTGGCAGGATTTTATTAAATAATATTCAAAAACCGGAGAAACTCATGGACGATACAATGCCCGACAACCCTTCCAAACCTGACGGCCCCCGCAAGACCGCGAAAATCAAAAAGAGCTTTGTGGGGCGCGCCTTCAGCACTGCCAGGCTATCAGGGCGCCTGGGCATTGGCGCCGCCAGAAAACTTCTCAATACCGGTGACATGGACCCGGAAAAAGCGGTAAAGATTGCCACCAAACTGGTAAACGAATTTGATGGCATGAAAGGCCTGATGATGAAGTTCGGTCAAATGGCCAGTTACCTGGGCACCCACATGCCACCCGAAGCCCGCGAACTGCTGGCACAGCTGCAGTCCAACAGCACGGCTATGGAATTCAGCCTGGTGCGGCACATTGTTGAACAGGAACTGCAGGCACCCATTGAAGAATGTTTCGATGATTTTCAGGAAGAAGCCTTTGCTGCAGCATCTATCGGCCAGGTGCACAAGGCAACTGTCAATGGCAGGCCTGTCGCGGTAAAAGTACAGTATCCCGATATCGACAGACTGCTGGCTATGGACCTGAAGCTGGTGGGCAACCTGTTCACCCTGTTTATGATGGGTACAAATATGCCCGGCAAAGCCATGGCAGAAGAGCTGCGAGACCGGATACTGGAAGAGTGCGATTATGAAAACGAGGCCCATAATCAGCTCACCATCAGAAACCTGTGTGAAAACACCAGCGAAGAACATATCCCCGATGTGCTGTTATCCCATTCCAGCCGCCGGGTTCTAACCACCGAACTGGTACAGGCCACAGATTTTCAAACCTTCTGCCGCACTGCGGATCAGGAAACCCGGAACAGAGCCGGCCTGATTATTTTCAGACATACCATGAACGCCATTTTCCGGCATTGCTATTTTAATGGCGATCCTCACCCCGGAAATTATTTATTCCACGCGGATGGCCGGGTCACTTTTCTGGATTTTGGCTGCATCAAGAAATTCGAGCTGAGCTACATTGAACGCTGGAAGCAAATGGCCAGAAGCGTTATCGAACAGGACAAGGCCGCCAACTATGAAGCCACCGACGCCATGGGACTGATTGGTAACAAAAAATCTTTTGATCACGACTTTCACTGGGACATGATCAATCATGTGTACACGCCGTTTAAAACCGACGGGATTTTTTGTTACAGCCACGAGCACAATGCGGAAACCAACAAGCTGATGTTGTGGGACAACAAAAACAAGTTCAGCGCCGCCATGCCGAGCGACTTTCTGTTCATCAACCGGCTGCAGTGGGGCCTTGCTGCAGTGCTTGCCGATCTGAACGCCTGCAACCGCTACGGACCCGTATTCCGCGAAGCGGTCTATTCAGAGGCCGTACCACTCTTTAAAAACTGACGCGCAGGGTAGCTGGAATAATCAATTCGTCACAGGGCACTGGCACAATGGGCGCAGGTTAACCAACTTCTGATATGACATGGCTGATACCTGGATACTGTTAAGGGGATTAATTCGCGAGCAGCGCCACTGGGAGGATTTTCCCGGGTTGCTGCGCCGCGAGAATCCCGGCAAGCAGATTGTGACGCTGGATGTGGCCGGTAATGGTACGCGCTACAGGGAGCCCTCGCCCCTGACTATCAGGGGCATGACGGAATCGATCAGAACAGAACTGCATCAACGCGGTATCAAGGGACCGTTTCATCTGGTCGCCATTTCCATGGGCGCCATGCTGGGGCTGGAATGGCTGGTGGAATACCCTGGAGAGATTCAGAGTGCCGTACTGATGAACACCAGCCTGCGGGCTTTCAATCCGTTTTACGATCGTTTTAACCCCCGGACTTACCCTTTGCTGGGTAAAGCCCTGCTCACGCCCGATACCATGGCAAGGGAGCGCCATATTCTGACCATCACCAGCAACCTGCGTACTGACCATGAGCTCATTGCCCGGCGCTGGGCCGGGTACGCACGAGAGCACCCCACCTCTCGCCTCAACGCGCTGCGCCAGCTCACGGCGGCAGCCCGTTACCGGTGCCCGCGTCATGCACCCCACAACCGGATTCTGATACTCAACGGCGGCAAAGACCGCCTCGTAAGCCCCGACTGTTCCATCCGCCTGGCCCGCCAGTGGCTGTTGCCTTTCAGACAAAACCCGGAAGCCGGCCATGACCTGGCGCTTGATGCCGGCTCCTGGAGTGCGGCTGAGGCCTCTGAATTTCTTGAGAAAACCGGTCGATAACAGCGTTTTTGTAGCCTTCACCATGATCCGGATCATCAGTTCACGGCTATTTCCCGGTAAACTCCCCGATTAAACGGTGATACGCAACAGAAATTATTATCATTGTTGTTCCGGGTTCCAGGTTCCGGGTCCGGGGGCAAGCGACAACGAAAACAGCCAGGGCTGAACGGACGTAAAATCGTCCTTTACGTCGCAATTGATAATAAGTATCATTTGCAGGAAATTCATACCACTTTCAAATGGAACGGATAGCCCTATGACCAATTCAGGTAGAAAATCTCCATTAATCAGCGCATTACTCGGACTGGCCCTGCTGCTACCTGTATCAGCGGCGGTTGCCGGCGGACCAGTGGGCGATCATGTGAATCACCTCAAAGAGAACCTGGACACCTATAGCCGTGAAGTGAGCTGGATCATTGAAAAAATTGACGACATGGTAAAGGTGTATGAAAAGCAGGGAGCCAAGGCGGCGAACACTGGTCAGGTGGTGGATCACTGGGAAGCGGTTGATTTCCACTCCGCCATTGAAACCAATTAAATTCCGATTTACGCGTCCATCTGGCAGGGTCTGTTCGGCGTCAAGCAAAGCATCGACAGCAACAAACCCATCGCGGAAGTACGCCAGGAGCAAGCCAAACTCGAGCAGGCATTGTGGCAGGCGCTGGGGGCGGTTAAGCTCGCGTCCCAGTATCAGGAGCGCGGCCTGCTGGCCAAGGTGAAAACCACAGAGGAAGCCCCTGGAACCATGACGGAAACTCTGGATGTGGTGAAACAGCGTCTGGACCGGGTGGTGGCAAAGTATGCGGAAAAGTTACCGGATGAGGCCACAGAGATTGTCCACGAAACCTACCTGAACCTTTTCGAAGGTGTGGAGGGGCCGCTGATTGAACAGAACGCTGATCTGGTGTCCGACCTGGAAAAAGATTTCAATGTCACCCTGCCCAAGGCCCTGAAAAACGGCAGCAGCGTGGACGAGGTTCGCAAGGTGGTGAACGCCATGCATACCAAGCTGGACAAGGCGAAAGCTCTGCTGGCAAAGGCAGAAAAAAGCAAGAAGGAAGTTTTCTAGGTGCAACGGAGAAGGGTGATTCAGTCCATGGCGGTTGCCGGTGCTGTGGGCCTGCTGCCACTGGCCACCTCACGCGCCTTTGCCGAAGGTGCCAGGGCGGTGTCGGTTGATGAACTGCCGCCGCTGGAAGGCAAGCTCGCGCTTTACCTGGGCCGCGGTGAGGGAGGCCTCTACGAAGACGTGCTGAATGCCATTCAGAAACGTAATCCAAAGTTCCAGTTAAGCATCAGGCGCGGCCCCACCGCCGCGCTGGCCAACACCATCGTGGCAGAAGCCCAGGCCGGGGTGCTCCGGGCTGATGTTTTCTGGGCCGTGGATTCCGCGGCGATCAATCTGGTCACCCAAAGCAGTACCCAACCGGCACAGCAGTTACCCGCCGACCTGCTGGAACAGATTAAACCGGGGTTTCAGTATCAGCACTGGGCACCGGTAACGGGCCGCATCCGCACCGTTCCTTTCAATACCAGGCGTCTGACTGCGGACAAAATACCGGACAGCATCATGGCCATGCCGGACAGTGACCTGTCATTTGGCTGGGCACCGGCTTACTCGTCCTTTCAGTCATTTATTACCGCCATGCGCATTCTTGAAGGAGACAAAGCCACCACCCAGTGGCTCAAGGCCATCAGCAAAAAGGCAAAGCAGTATGCCGGAGAACTGGGGGTTGTCATGGCGGTGGAGCGCGGTGAAGTGGACGCTGGCTTTGCCAATCACTATTACACTCTGCGCCTGAAAGCCGGGAAGCCGGACGCCAATGTTGATCTGGCTTTCACCAAAAATGATGCCGGCTGCCTGGTAAATACCTCCGCTGTGACTGCACTGAGCAGCAATCCCACGGCCCGGAACTTTATCCGTTATCTGTTTACGGAAG
>JAWVYU010000194.1:0-9626 GCA_033722575.1 Ketobacteraceae bacterium
GAAAACCTGCTGAATCCCCTGAAAGAAGGCCATGGCGTGCTGCTGATCGGCGGCCATTACACCACCCTGGATATGGGTGGGTCGCTGTTGTCGCTGGTAACTCCCTATGATGTCACCTACCGTGCCAACAATGATCCGGTGATGGACTGGGTGATCCGCAAGGGCCGCGAGCGTTTTACCGAACATCAGCTGGAACGCAGTGAAGTACGCCAGATTCTGAAAGCCCTGCGCAGTGGCCGGGTGCTCTGGTATGCACCGGATCAGGACTACGGCGCCAAACGTTCGGTGTTTGCGCCCTTTTTCAATATCCCCACGGCCACGGTGAAAGCCACTTCAAAATTTGCAGCCCAGCCCAATACCAGAACCCTGTTTATCAGCCATTACCGCAAAAAGGATAACAGTGGTTATGCGGTGTTCTTTTCGCCGGCACTGGAGAACTTTCCCACCGGCGATGACACCGAGGACGCCCGCATTGTGAATGAACATCTGGAAAAGGAAATCCGCCGGGTGCCGGAGCAATACATGTGGGTGCATCGCCGCTTTAAAAGCCGCCCCAAAGGCGAGCCACCGTTTTACCGGAAAAAGTGACTCTTTTTACCGGTAAACATAAGCCGTTGCAGGAAACAGTGAATCAGCTTTCGCTTTCCACCGGAATCTTTGAGGGCGAGGAAAATTTCACGTCCATCTGCTGTTGCAGCACATCGAATACGTAGCCCGGCATCAGACTGCTGAAGCAGGGCGGTTCCACGTATTGACCCTGCCCCACCGATAGCTGGTTTTTCACCTTGGGCCCCTGGTATTCGCAGTCGGGCTTCATGCAGGGAGAACAGTTGTAATTGGCAAACAGATGCACCTGGTTTTGTCCGTAGGCACCGGACAGGCCGGGGTCAGTGGGGCCATAAAGGGACACGCAGGGGGTGTTCAGCGCTGCCGCGATATGGGTAAGCCCGGTATCCACCGCCACCACCCCCGCACTGCGGCCCAGCTGATGGGCCAGATCGGTGTAATTGGTTCTCGGGATCAGCTCTACATGATCGCCCGCCTCGGCCACTTGCAGGGCAATCTGCTTTTCCTCTTCGTCCCGCCAGGGAATCAGCACGCGATAGCCTTTTTTGGCGGCCAGCTCCGCCAGCAGCTGCCAGTAAAACACCGGCCAGCGCTTGGTGGGCCAGGAGGCACCACAGAAAAACATCACGTAGGCGGCATCGCCGGTGGCAACGGTATCGTCCCGGGCAATGGTAACGCCGTTGTTGGCCACCGCGCGGGGGAAATCGTAACCCAGGGCCTTGGCAAAAAACTGGCGGGCCCGCTCCACCGCATGCTGGCCTTTGGCAATGGCGATACGGTGATCGTAAAAACGGGTGGCAGCCGGCTCCCGTGCGGATTCACGATCCAGCCCGTAGGATGGCCCGCTGGCATAACGGGACAGCCAGCCATTAATCCACAACCCCTCCGCATCCAGCACGGCAAAGTAATCCTGCTCACGCAGCTGGCGTTTCACACGCCACCAGTGGCTGTTGAGCAGATTGCGCATTTTGTTGCGGGACAGTTTTCTGGTTTCCAGGGGAATGACACGCTCCACCGCATAGTGCCAGCCGGGAATTTCCTGCAGGGAGGCTTCCACCAGCCAGTCAAACCGGATACCGGGAATCATCTGGGTGGCATCCGTCAGGGCCGGCAGGGTATTGACCACATCGCCGATGGTGGAGGTTTTGATAACGAGAACCCGCATGGAAACCTGTCTTTACTGGTTGGAATGATTTAGGGAAAGGGTAACGGGTTTGGCGCATAAGTACAGTGACGCCCGTGGCGTTAGCGCAGGAATGTGCTGATTTTACATAAAAAAACGCCCCGTGGCGGGCCAGCGGGGCGTTTTTGGCGGTTTTTAAACGCGGCTCAGACGTAAGCTATCCACTCGGGATGCTGCTCACGGCGGCCATTCACCTGATCAAAGTAGAGCTTTTGCAGCTGCTCGGTAACCGGACCGCGCTTGCCGGCACCGATGGCGCGGCCATCCAGCTCCTTGATAGGCAATACCTCGGCTGCGGTACCGGTGAAAAAGGCTTCATCGGCCACATAGACTTCGTCCCGGGTGATGCGTTTTTCACGAACTTCATAGCCCAGTTCCTCTGCCAGGGTAATGACCGTGGAGCGGGTAATGCCGTCCAGGCAGGAGGTCAGTTCCGGGGTGTAGAGCACGCCGTCAAACACGATAAAGATGTTCTCACCACTGCCTTCGGCCACGTAGCCTTCGGGGTCCAGCAGCAGGGCTTCCTGGGCACCGCCGGACAGGGCTTCCTGCAGGGCCAGCATGGAGTTGATGTAATGGCCATTGGCTTTGGCCTTGCACATGCTGATATTCACGTGGTGCCGGGTGTAGGACGATGTGCGTACCTTGATCCCCTGCTCCAGGGCTTCCGGCGTCATGTAGGAGGGCCATTCCCAGGCTGCCACAATCACGTGGGTTTGCAGGTTTTCGGCCCGCAGGCCCATGCCTTCGGATCCGTAAAACACCATGGGGCGCAGATAGGCGTGGGGCAGGTTGTTTTCCCGCACGCAGGCCAACTGGGCCGCATTGAGTTCGTCCTTGCTGTAGGGAATCTTCATGTTCATGATGTGGGCAGAGCGGTACAGGCGATCCGTATGGGCCCGCAGCCGGAAGATACCGGGGCCTTTCACAGTCTGATAGGCACGCACACCTTCAAACACACCCATGCCGTAATGCAGGGTATGCGTTAACACGTGCACCTGGGCGTCGCGCCAGGGAATCATTTCACCATCAAACCAGATAAGACCGTCACGGTCTGCCATGGACATAACCAGTAGCTCCTTACAGTAGAAAATAGTCTCAGTGTTCGTTCTGAACGTAAGTCGGCCCGCCAGAACGGCAGGCCGAGACCCCCAACTATATCACTCTTTCTCGGAGTTGGTCATCTCCGGAAGCAGCCTGTGCCAGATTTGCCGTACGGCCCGGCGTTCCTCCGCAAACAGGTCGCCGGTCACCTTGCCTTCCTGATTCTGCAGGGCCTGCACGTGGGTTTCGCTGCGATAGCTCAGATAAGCCTGGGACAGGGTCTCCACATCTTCCGGGCTGAGCAGGCCAACTGCCTGAATTGATTCCAGAATTCGCATGTTATCGGGGTATTCCAGCAGCGAGGGATGTTCGGCGGAATAACGCAGCACCAGGTACTGGGTAATGAACTCGATATCCACCATGCCCCCGGGATCCTGCTTGATGTGAAATTCCCGCTCCGCCACCAGGTCCGCTTCTTCCAGATCCCGTTTTTTATAGGTACTCAGGTGATCCAGCATTTTATGGCGCATCTCAAGCACGTCCCGCACGAGCTGATCAGGATCACGCTCTTCACTCAAAATCCGGGCCCGGCTGGTATCAAAGGCTTCCGCCAGTTGCGGGCAGCCCGCCACCACCCGGGCACGCACCAGGGCCTGCTTTTCCCAGGTCCAGGCTTTTTCCAGCTGATACTGTTCAAAGGCTTTCAGGGACGCCACCAGCAGCCCGGCATTGCCGGAAGGGCGCAGCCGCATATCGGTTTCGTAGAGCATGCCCGATGCGGTGCGGGTGGAAAGGATATGGATAATTCGCTGACCCAGCCGGGTAAAAAACACGTTATTGTCGATGCTGCGTTCGCCGGTGGTGGAGCGGGCAGCATCGGCATTATGAATGAACACCAGATCCAGGTCGGAGCTGTAACTGAGCTCAATGCCACCCATTTTGCCGTAGGCCACAACAATAAAGTCCGGATCGCAGGGGCTGCCGTCTTCCCGGGTGGGCTTGCCGTAGCGGTCCACCATCTGTTTCCAGGCCAGGGTGAACACTTCCTGAATCACGGTTTCCGCTACCCAGGTAAGGTAATCACTGACTTTCATTACCGACAGGCTGCCGGTAATTTCCGAAGCTGCCACCCGCAGCAGGTGGACCTTCTTGAACTGGCGCAGGCACTCCATCTGCTGCTCAAAGTCGTCTTCGGGGATGCGCAGCATCAGCTGGCGTAGCTCGTTCTTGAGTTCGGACACCGGCGGCGGCGAGAACAGCGAATCGGGATCAATCAGCTCATCCAGCAGCACCGGATAAAGTGCCATAACCTCTGCCACCCAGGGGCTGGCACTGGAAAGGCTGGCCAGCCGGTCCAGTGCCTGGGGGTTTTCCACCAGCAACGACATGTAGGCGGAACGGCGCAGAATGGCTTCCACCAGGGGCACCACCCGTTCCAGTGCCACCAGGCTGTGTTCCTGTTCGGCGCAGGCCAGAATCACCAGGGGCATCAGCTTGTCCAGCCGCTGCCGGGAAATAGCCTGCAGGTGCAGTACGGTTTTGTCTTCTTTCAGGTCGCGGATAATAGTCCAGGCGCGCTCCAGTTCGTCTTCCCCAAAGCCCAGTTCCAGCAGGGTTTCATGGCCCTCTTCGTCCTTGATGCGGTGCAGCCACAGCATCTGCGCATCGGCGTTGTCTTCGGCTTCGTCGGCATCCTGTTCCGGCGGCGCCACAATGGCTTCGAAATGGTGGCGCACCTGATGGCGCTGCCGGTCCAGTTCGGCACTGAAGGATTCCCAGTTGGCAAATCCCATGGTCACTGCCAGCCGCAGCCGGTCCAGTTCATCATCGGGCAGGGTCTGGGTCTGGCGATCGGCCTGGGCCTGAATGCGGTGCTCGCAGTCCCGCAGGAAAATATAGGCTTCCCGCAATTCCCTGGCAGCTTCGGCGGGGAACAGCTCCAGCTCCGTCAGCAGCTGCAGCACGGTAAGCAGACTGCGTTCCTGCAGCTGCTTGTCCTGGCCGCCGCGAATCAGCTGAAAGGCCTGCACCACAAACTCCACCTCGCGGATACCGCCAGAGCCGGTTTTGACATTATCGTGGGTGCCCTTGCGCATCACTTCACGGTTAATCAGCGCTTTCATTTCCCGCAGGGATTCAATCACTCCGAAGTCGATATAACGGCGATACACAAAAGGGCGTAAATACGCCAGCAACTTGCTGCCCTCGCCATTGTCATCACCAATGGGGCGCGCCTTGATCATGGCATAACGCTCCCATTCCCGGCCCTGTTCCTCGTAATAGGTTTCCATGGCATCAAAGCTTAATGCCAGCGCGCCGGCGGAGCCGTAGGGCCGCAGCCGCATATCTACCCGAAACACGAAGCCGTCGGCATTCACCTTGTCCAGGCTCTTGATAATGCGCTGACCCAGGCGCGCAAAAAAATCCCGGTGGGACAAGGCGCGGGAGCCGCCTTTGGTTTCGCCCTCATGGGGAAAACAGAAAATCAGATCAATATCCGAGGACAGGTTCAGCTCCCAGGCCCCCAGTTTTCCCATGCCCAGAATCACCATGGGCATGGGCTGATCGGTGCCCTGATAGCAGGGTGTTCCCCAGGTGGGGGCCATCCATTCATAGTGCCGGTTGGTGGTTTCGGCAATGCAGGCGTCCGCCAGCTCCGACAGATCCCGGGTGACTTCCTCAAAGTCTGCCAGGCGGCAGATATCACGCCAGATAATCCGGATCATCTGGGTGCGGCGGAATTCCCGCAACCGCTTGTCCAGGTCGGTATCATTGGCAACATCGGCGAGTGTTTGCTGCAGCTGGCGGCGGATTTCCCCTGATTCGAAATTCTGTTGCAGGGTGGGGTCCTCCAGGGTTTCCGTAAACAGGTGGGGGCGCCGCACCCACTGATCCACTACGTAGTCACTGGCCACGATCACTTTTTCCAGCTGTTCACGGGTATCCGGGGCCAGCCCTTCAAGCCGCTTCAGGCTGTCCGGTGCGCCGGCAAAGGCTTCTTCCAGCCGCTGCCACTGGGTGGTGAGATGTTGGGCGATGGGTTCAGGCCAGGGGGGCAGTGCCATGTCATCTCCTTGTGGATCAGGTGAGTATCGCGAGGAAACGAAACTGCTATTCTAGCGCGAATATCAGCAGCTTTCCGTATTCCTGGTCAATGTCAGACGGGTTCCCGGCGGCGGCAGCTCGCACTGCACCGGCTTACCGCCATGCCACAGGTGAAACACGTACTTATCGCGCTCCGGCGGGAACTGGAACTGTACTTTGACGGGTATGCCGCTGTCATCCACCGCCAGCACGCTAGCGTCAATTCCGGCCACGGTCAGCCGGTCTCCCGGTTGCAGGGCATGGGCGCTGCTGCGCAGCAGACTTTCCTGGGTGGCCTCGTACAGCCCCTTCTGGCTGGTGATTTCCAGAGCACCCCCGGGTTTTATGTGTAGCTCCAGCTCACCGCTGGCGGACACCAGCGGAATCACCGCTTTGGCAGTGGCAAGCCCATGGTAGGCGCGCACCCCCTGAATGTACCCGGCAACGCTGGATACGGGGGGATTGATGAGCACGTGTACCTTGCTCTGCTGGTCAGGATTGATCTGCAGATTCATGGCGCCCCGGTTCAGCAGGCCATCCATGGCAATTTTCATCTGCACCGATTCCAGCACCAGCAGCAACGGCGACAGCACCAGCAACGAGATGATCAGCAGCCCCGAAGCCAGCGGCGACAGCATTCGCCGCAACCCGGTTTCCCGCTGCCGGTGTTCCCAGCGCAAGCCAAGGTACAGCCCCGCCAGCGCCGCCAGTGGAATACTGGCGGCAATCAACAGACGGCTGTGGGGCTGGGTGGCGCATACCGGTATCAGCATTATCAGAATGCTGAGCAGTAAAAATCTTGCCAGCGGGCTGGTGCTTAATAATGGCTTGAATACCAGGCCCAGTAACAACATGCCTGCCAGTGCAATCACCACGGGCAGAGTGTCCCCCATCAGGCCGGCAAATTCCGGCGGAATACTCCAGAACAGGCCATTGGCCAGCAGCAGGTAACGTTCCGACACTGTTGCCAGAAAATGGCCCGGATCGGCGGGATCCACATAATGCCCGGAGCCCTCGGCGCCATAACCCATCAGCCCGCGGGCCAGCAGCCAGAGCATGCCGGCAACGCCATAGGGCACGATGCTGAGCAGATGCCGCAGCTTGCGTAATGTCAGGCTCTGACGGGCATTCGACGTTTCAAAACACAGGGCGTAAGACAGCAGAAACAAGCCGGCACTGACACCGATTTCGCCCGATAACAGACTCAGCACAAAACAGACTAACGCCGCCAGATGGAAACGCCCCTGCTGCTCGCGCCGCCAGCGGTCATGGTAGTAAAGGGTCAGCGCCACGAATAATGATGCAATCACGGCATTGCGGTTTGCCAGCCAGCCTGCCGCAAACCCATGGGTATAGGACAGGCAGAAAATCCAGTAGGCCCACACCAGCGGCCGGCCACTTAACCAGCGTTGCAACAGCTGATAGGTCACCAGCAGCAGAATCACAAAATACAGCAGACTGTGGGCATGCATGATGATGGGCTGTTGCGGCCACAGCAGGTAATCAATGCCGTGGGTGAGCTCCGACACCGGCCGCCAGAACATGTACTTGACCTCCGGCAGCGTCCACCAGGGCAGCATGCCCTTGTCCACCAGCCACTGGGTACGTGCCGGATCGCCATCCAGAAAGGTAAAGAGTTTGAACAGTCCGGCATGGTCATTGCCGGGTTTGGCCAGCGGGTTTTCGGTGACCAGGCCCCAGTGATAGTAGTCATCCAGTTGCAACCCGGTAAACAGACTGGGAGATACCAGCAGCAAACCCACCAGCACCGGCAGCAGGATATGTTTGCGGCTGACTGCGGACATGTCGGCTTATTTTCTCAGGTTCATGAGCGGCCGCTCGATAAACAGGTACATAAAAGCAGCCAGGATGAGGGTAATGATAGTTGCCAGCGCAAAGATCGCGAACACCGCATCAAAGTGGGAAACCCCCGGCGTATCGTTAACCCATTTGGCGGCAATACCGGCCAGCACCGCCACCGGCACCACGTGCACCAGGTACATGGAATAGGACAGTTGCGCCACCGGATAGAGCACCCGGTTTCCCAGCAGCACCCGCGCCGTTCGGGTAAACCAGCCACCGGCAAATGAAGCCAGGATAATAATGGCCACCCCGAGCCCGAACAGATTGCGGCTCAGGCTCTGATAGGCAATATTGAAATTCTGATAGGGATCAAACTGGCTGGACACCATGGGAAGCAGCATAAAAACAGCCACCAGCAACAGCCCCGCGGCCTTGGTAATAAAGCCTGCGGCGGTATTGAAAAATGCCACCATGCGCTCTTTATGGTAATGGAAATAATAGCCCGCCATACAACCACTCAGCAGCGCCCCGTAACGGGTGTAAAGGTTGTCGTAAAGCACCGAAAAGTGATGGGCGTGAAAATCCTCATCGGCCGCCAGCTGGCTTTGGGGCAAGGTGCGTATCTGTTCGTCGCTCATGATGATCAGATAACGGATCAGTATGGCCGCAAACCACAGCACCCATAACCAGATCAGCGGGTGCCGGGTTTTCAGCACCAGAAACGTCAGCAGTATCGGAAATATCAGGTAAAACTGTTCTTCAATGGCCAGGGACCAGGTCCAGTTCATGGCCTGATCCTTGTAGTGAATAAAGTTATTCACATAGAACACATTGGCCCACAGGTTTTCGGTGTTGGAGGTTTCCTGCCCGCCCAGAAACCACCAGTACAGGAAAATCGCAAAATAGTAGACCGGGCTCAGCCGTAAAAACCGGCGCACATAAAAGTTGCTCAGGCGGATCCTGCCCAAGGCATCGATCTGGCGCAGCAGAATGCTGGTAATCAGAAAACCACTGATAACAAAAAAGACATCCACACCTTTGTCGGAGTTTACAATCCAGGACAGCAGATAGCCCCCTTCTTCCACCATTTCCGATACGCTGGTAGAGGGCTGGCCGTAGGCATACATCATGTAGGAATGAAACATCAGCACCAGCAGCATGGAAATGGCGCGCAATCCGTCCACCACATCGAAGTTGGTGGCAGGTCTTGCCATCAGGTAGCGAAAATTTCGCGGGATGGAATAGGCTGCAAGGAGCTTTTTCATGAAACAGACGCGCTTTTTATTATTCTGCTGTGGTTCGTGGTGGATCCGCGTTGCCGCGCGATGATCTCAAGCCCTTGTTATTGTTGAAGGAACTGATGACCGGAGCCCATTCTACGGTGCCGGCCAGGCAATTGGAATCCGGGTTTGTGTAAACTTTGGTATCTTTTTGAGCGGGACATCATTTTGACAGTGATTTGGGGGCAACCCGCAGCACTTCTTCCGGCGTGGTGATGCCGGCCGCCACCTTGTTGGCGCCGCTCAGCCGCAGGGTGCGCATGCCTTCCTTCATGCCCTGTTTCTTGATATTCACCAGGGGTTCGGTGTGGGTAATCATGTCCTTGATGGTCTGGGAAAAAGGCATTACTTCATAAATGCCCACGCGCCCGCGATAACCGGTTTTGCGGCACTCCAGGCAACCTCCGGGCATCTTTACCTTTTCCGGAATCTTGCTCTTCCAGGGGGTGATCAGGTCCTCCCACACATCCGGATCCAGGAATGCATCCCGCTTGCAGAGGGGGCACAGGGTTCGCACCAGCCGCTGGGCCATGACGCCCAGCATGGTGGCGCCGATCAGGTAAGGAGGCACCCCCAGATCCATCAGACGGGTGATGGCGGACGGCGCATCGTTGGTGTGCAGGGTGGATATCACCAGGTGCCCTGTGAGGGCCGCCTGGATGGCC
>JAWVYU010000195.1:0-9540 GCA_033722575.1 Ketobacteraceae bacterium
CATCGGGGCAGGTGTGGATGGGCACACCCACGCCACGGCCGTATGACAGTGAATCATTGGTCCAGCATACCGGGCCCACGCCGTGGTAGCCATCACGGCATACCGGATAGCAAAGGCCGGCATCCAGCTCCTCACCTGCTGCACACTGGTTGGGAATCCAGCCTACACCACGGCCATAGGATGCGTCCTTCAGCCAGCAAACCGGGCCTACGCCGTTGTAGCCTTCATCGCAGTAGGGATAGCAGAGCCCGGCATCGTTCTCTTTGCCTGACGGGCACTCACCGGTCCAGATGTTGCTGGGGATAGTACCCACACCGCGACCATAGGAGAGCGGACGGTCAGACCAGCACACCGGGCCCACGCCGTGGTAGCCATCGCGACACTCCGGATAACAGAGGCCGGCATCCAGTTCGTTGCCTGCGCCGCAACGGGTCGGAATCTTGCCCACACCGCGACCATAGGACGCATTCTGTTTCCAGCAAACGGGGCCGACGCCGTTATAACCCTCTCTGCAGGGCTCGTAACACAATCCGGCATCGTATTCCTCATCGGACGCACAGGTCAGTGGCGTGCCTACACCGCGGCCATAGGCCAGCCGGGGCGGATCAACTATTTCGTTATCGCAGGCATCACTGATCTTGGCCAGCGACCCGTTGATATTCAGATGGGAATTGGTGCCACCAACGGCATCCACGCCGGTTACTGTAAAATCCAGACATTCAAATGCCGGTATCTTGATGTTGGCGATTGGCTCTACCAGTTGCTTGACAACCTCGGCAAAGGAGTCCGCCACCAGATCGCTGGCCAGCTCATTAATGCCACTGGTGACCCAGCTGTTGTTTGCCAACCGGAAACCGGTAATCACCACTTCCGGCGGCTCGGGAAAGCCGATCGCCAGGGTGTTATCCTCCGCCACACCGATGGACAGCGGGATTTTGGAATCCAGACGGACCGCCAGGTCGTTGCTGTAAAGCCCATCATCTTTTTTGGACTCTGACGCCACTTCCAGGCCGTAAACATTCATGGTGATCGCAGCGGTGTTAGCCACCTCGGTGATTTCTACAGTCGCAGGGGTGGGATTGTTCACCAGCAAGCGGTGGGTGACCGACTCGCCCCCCAGGTTTTCATCCCGGGGCAGGCCAAACTGCAGGCTGGTACCGGCCATGTTCATTTGGGTAAGCCCTACAGAGTGCGCCGAAGCCAATGTTTGATTGATTACGTTGGTGTTAATGGATATGGCGAAATCACCGTTACCCAGGTCGGCAGGAGGCAGGGGATCATTGGTAAACAGCGAGCCCGTCAGCGGCTGGGGAATGTCTGTGTCCACAGTCACCGGAATGACACTGCCGGCGAGCTGGGCATAGAGTTCATTGTCTGTGGTGGTGATAGCGGAAATATTGGCTGCCATGGCCATGTCATGGGCGGCCACCGCATCCTGAATACGAATGGTGTAGGCATCCTGGAGAACATTGGCCAGCATCTCGGGTATGGCGTCGTTGAGCGCATTTTCCACGGCATTGGACACCACACCATTGAGCAGATTCAGAAGGCCTGTGGTAATGCCGGAGAGAATCGCATCCCCAACAGAACCAACCCCGTCAAAGTCAATAGCACCCACTGTGAAACTGAAATTGGAAATATCCACATCAGGCATCTGATCAACGACCCCAAGGCCAAGGTCCCCTGCCAGCCCGATGGGCCCTATCGTTGCACCGATATTGATATCCAGGGGTGGCAGGAAGCCGTTATAACTGCGCAGCGTAATGGTGGCGTGCACATTGCTGATGGTGCCATCAAAGCCGGCGGAATTGCCGTTATTCAGGTCCATATTGAAGTCCTGCGCCGACAGGTCGATGGTGCGGATAAAACCGGAAGGCCCGTAAGTTTCGCCGAACAACCCTTTCCAGGTTCCGTTATAAAGTTCGGTACCGGCCACCAGGGAATTCAGGTCCATGCCGTTCAGTGCATTGACAATCTCGTCCACCGCAATGTCCATACCCGCCTGGGTGATTTTGGCGGTCAGCGACGGATCGTAATCCAGCCCCAGGGCGGCGTACAGTGTGGTGCTGCTATGACCCAGCGTATCCTCGGCGATATAGGTGTATACGTCAGTCTCGGGCACATCCACGGTAAAATGCAGCGTATCATCCACCGTGATATTAACGCCGTTTACTGACATGGAGCTGACGCCCAGCTCATCGACCGCAAGACCGTTAATGGTGGCGGTTCCGCCGTTAATTTCGGAACCCAGAATAACCACCTTGGGGCCTTTGGTGTCATAGATAAAACGTACCTGTGGGCCGCCCGGAGGATCAACATGGAACTTGTTGTAACCCTCCAGGAAATAATTGGAGAAGTCTGCCCCGTCGCCGGTGGCAGAGGTTGCACCGGGTGTGAAATGGGTCTCAACGGAATAACCGTTAAGCTCCATGGTGGGGAGGCTGCCTGGTTGTTTGCTGTAAGTGACAGTAAATGTGGGTGGGGTGGTGTTGACAGAGTCTTTCAGCGGGGCTTCGATTTTATAATCGCTGCCACAGGCTGCAAGACCGGCGCACAGCAGCAACAAGGCTGCGCGCTGCACGGAGCGGCTGAAGTATTGGAGCATTGCGAGTAGTTCCTTTTCCAGTAGTTATTATTGTTTCTGTTGTTCTACCGGTACTAAAGTACCATATACAAAATGCGCTGGTAAACAGCTGTTTACCCTGACTGCAACACCAAACAACCTGTAAAAATTGGTATAAAGGGCTCACAAATTATTGAATTAAAAGGAGATATTGACTTTCTGCGGAATGCGGAGCGCGCTGAAAATTTAATATACACCGTATAATGACTATAAAGTCTGCCGAGCAATCATACCATAGTCATTTAGTTAAAAAGTGTAAATGCGGCCCTACTCTTTGGATGTAGCGCCCTCAGGAAGGGTCGGGCAGCGGTCGGGAAAGGTTCACACCGCGCCTGTTCTGGCGCTCCTCAACAAAGAGCAGAACCGGCACGAAGATGAAGAAATTGACAATCAGCGCGATAATCACGGTTATCGAAGTCAGCAGCCCCATGCTGGAATTGGGGTAATAATGTGAAGTTGCCATAACGCCGAAGTTCGCTGCAATGACCAGTGTCGTAGCCACCAGCGCCACGCCAACGGTTCGGAAGGTATAGCGTACGGCTTCTTCCGGCCCAAACCCCAGCTCTTCCCTCGCCCGTTTGTATTTACTGAGGAAGTGTACCGTATCATCAATGATAATACCCAGCGTCATGCAGGCGACAATACTCACCGAGATCCCGATATAGCCATCGATATAGGCCCAGATGCCGAAAGCAATCAAGGCAGGAAAAAGATTGGGAAGCAGGCTGAGAAACCCGTACTTCACTGATCGCATGGCAAACAGCAACAACACCGACACAAGTACCAGCGCCACCGCAGTACCCACCAGCATACTGCGGCCGTTTTCGTACCCGAGGTCCCCCAGCAGCAGATCAAAAGCAACGGCTTCGGTATGCATGTTGGTCGGCAGGTTTGTTTTGATCCAGGCGTTTGCATCACTGGCAAAGGCTTTGATCTCCGACGCCGAGAGCAAGCCAAGCAGAACATTGACCCGGGTTGCCGAGCGATTGATATTGATCTGGTTTTCAAGCCCCAGCCCAAAAGGCAAGGACAGCTGGTACATCAGGGCATATTGCGAAATCAGCTCACGGTTGTCCGGCACCCGATAAAAATCAGTTTGCCCTCCGTTCATATCCCTGTTCAACCGTTTGATCGTATCAGAAAAGCTACTCACGTATTTTACATTGGGGTGACGCCTGGCCCACTGGGCGAAGTTATCCAGGGCCTGCATATATTCCGGCGCCATAATGCCATCCGGCTCGCCGGAGGGAAACGCGAACATCACCCGGTGATGCCCGGTCAGCTCCTCTACCATGAATTCTGTGGCGGACCGGACCGGGTAGCTGTCATCAAAGTACTCAAACCAGACATCGTTCAACTGATTGTTGAAACTCTGGGAAGCGAGCGCCAGGCACACAACCCCGGTTACGGCGAATACCGGTAAGCGGCGCCGGATAATAACACCCGCCAGTGCTTCCATCAGCCTGGAGCCCTGGCGTTTCCGGTAGCGTCCCGTTGGCAGCAGGATCAGCAGAGCGGGCAAGAAAAACAATGACAAAAGCAGTGCAGCGGTAACACCAATAACCACCATATTGGCCATATCTGCGAAAGGCGGTGACTTGGAGCTGTTAAGTAGCAGAAATCCGATGGCGGTGGTCAGGCTTGTGAGCAACACCGGCTGAAAGTTTACCCGGACACTTTCGAACACAGCTTCTGTCTTGGGTCGGCCTGCAGCCATCAACTGTTGATACGTCATCAGTAAATGAATACTGTCGGCCACCGCCAGGGTAAGAATAATCGCCGGGGCACCCGCCATCACCGGCGTCAGTTCAACCCCTGCCATCAGAATTCCGCCCACGGCAATCACATTGGACAGGGTAATCACCAGAAAGGTCAGCAGCACCAGCACAAGGCTGCGTAACATGAGCCACAGGCAAATGAAGATCGCCACCGAGGTATAAACACTGGTGGTGCTCATTTCGGTTTCGGTGGTTTGCTGGGAGGCAGCATGGTAAGGCACCATACCGGAGATCATGATATCCACATCAGGATACTTTTGCTGAAAGCGGTTCCTGATGGCTTCAGCCGCGTGCTGGATCGCGGGTGCCCCGCTGCTGCCCTGCTCCCCCATGGTGACCATCACGCTCACGGCTGCCACATGCCCGGATTCCGACACGACATTATTCACCAGAAAGGGCTCACTGAGTGCGATGGATTTTATTGTGGCCAGCTGCCGGTTTGTGAGGGCGCCGGGTTTTTCCACCAGGTTGCGGACATAAAGGTCGTCGCCGCTGACATCGGTGTGCTGGAAATTGATCAGCGAATCAACACGCAGGGTTTGAGGCAGGGTCCAGGCAGCTTCGGTCAATTCCTTCAGCAAGCTCAGGTTTTCCCGCGTGAACATGTCATTATTGGCAGGGTGCACAATAAACATGACATTGTCGTCACGGGTGAATTGCTGCTCCAGTGCCTCCAGCCCCTTGAGGCCTTCATGGGCCTCTGTGAACATCGCTCTCGGATCGTTCACATAGGATATGCTGCTGAACCCGGTAGCCGAAATAGCCACAACGATCAGCGAGGCGATAATCATCAGGGCAGGATACCGGGTTACGCAGCTCGCCAGCCTGGCAGGAAATCCACTCGTGTGTTCAGAAGAATTATTCTTGTTATGCATGTTGCTCTATGACTCGGTATACGGTGTTAACTTTAATGTTAGCACCCGACCGACCAATTGGTCTAGGTGATTAACAAGCCGTATTCTGCACCAGTATTTGTAGTTTTTTGTTTCTGAAACACCACAAACGGGCCTGTACAGCACACCTGAATCAACATATCAGGATTCACAGAAACATTTTATTTCAAAGAGTTAGACAATCTTCCTAAATATTTCATGAAGTATTTATAGCTGGCATTCATATAATAAATAGTGAACATACGATTTATTAATTTAATTTATTACCACCAGTTCTATAGACTCCTCCCCCGAAAGTCACAACACACGGTCCCAGACCAGTGAATTGTTGGCACCATTCATGTTTCTTAACACCAAGGAATCAGATCCATGTCATACAAATCTGAAATCGAATCCCTGTCAGCCGTTGTGGACAAAGCGGGCGAAACCTGGAAAGAAATCAATCCGGAATACGCTGCACGCATGCGTCTGCAAAACCGCTTCAAAACAGGCCTGGATATCGCCAAGTACACTGCCGCTATCATGCGCAAGGACATGGCTCGCTACGACGAAGACACCTCCCAGTACACCCAGTCTTTAGGTTGCTGGCACGGCTTTATCGGCCAGCAGAAAATGATCTCCATTAAGAAGCATTTCAACAGCACTGACCGCAAATACCTGTATCTGTCCGGCTGGATGGTTGCTGCGCTGCGTTCTGAGTTCGGCCCTCTGCCCGACCAGTCCATGCATGAGAAAACGGCGGTTGCCAGCCTGATCGAAGAACTGTACACCTTCCTGCGCCAGGCGGATGCCCGCGAAATGGGCGGTATGTTCCGTGACCTGGATGCTGCCCGCAAGGCCGGCGACGCTGCCAAAGAAAAGGAAATCCAGGACAAGATCGACAATTTTGAAACTCACGTCGTGCCCATCATCGCTGACATCGACGCCGGTTTTGGTAATGAAGAAGCCACTTACCTGCTGGCCAAGAAAATGATCGAAGCCGGTGCCTGCTGTATCCAGATCGAAAACCAGGTATCTGACGAGAAGCAGTGTGGTCACCAGGACGGTAAAGTTACCGTTCCTCACTCCGATTTTCTGGCCAAGATCCGCGCCGTTCGCTATGCATTCCTGGAGCTGGGCGTGGACGATGGTGTGATCGTTGCCCGTACCGACTCTCTGGGTGCCGGCCTGACCAAGCAGATCGCTGTAACCCACGAGCCGGGTGACCTGGGCGACCAGTACAACTCTTTCCTGGACGGTGAGTACATCCAGTCTGCTGAGGACATCGAGAACGGTGACGTTGTGATCAAGGCTAACGGCAAGCTGCTCAAGCCCAAGCGTCTGCCCAGCAACCTGTTCCAGTTCCGCAAAGACACCGGCGTTGACCGTGTTGTTCTGGACTGTATCACTTCTCTGCAAAATGGTGCTGACCTGCTGTGGATCGAAACCGAGAAGCCTCACGTTGGCCAGATCGCCGGTATGGTTAACCGTATCCGCGAAGTGGTACCGAACGCCAAGCTGGTTTACAACAACAGCCCGTCGTTCAACTGGACTCTGAACTTCCGTCAGCAGGTATTCGATGCCTGGACTGAAGAAGGTAAAGACGTATCTGCCTACGATCGCGACAACCTGATGAGCGCCGAGTACGACGATTCCGAACTGGCTCAGGAAGCCGATGCCAAGATCCGTACCTTCCAGGCTGACGCTGCCCGTGAAGCAGGTATCTTCCACCACCTGATCACTCTGCCGACTTATCACACCGCTGCGCTGTCTACCGACAACCTGGCGAAAGAGTACTTCGGTGAAGCTGGCATGCTGGGTTATGTGGCTGGCGTTCAGCGCAAGGAGATCCGTCAGAAGATCGCTTGCGTGAAGCACCAGAACATGGCTGGCTCCGACATGGGCGACGATCACAAAGAGTACTTCTCTGGTGATGCCGCTCTGAAAGCAGCCGGTGAAGACAACACGATGAACCAGTTCGGTTAATCGAAGTCTTTACAGGTAATATGAAAAAGGGCCACAATGTGGCCCTTTTTTTATGCGTTCCTGTTATTAAGCAGCTGCAATCATGGCTATGAAAAGCGCCGGCATATTGAATCGATTCTGTTTACTGCATGCGCTGCTGTTCTGCTTTGTATTTACCCAGGCTATTGTGCCGCCTGGTGTTATGCCCGGTGCCATCCAGCTGGGCTCACCCTTTCTGATATGCCCGGGTGACCGTCAGAACGCTCCGCTGCTTGAACTGGGTGTGGGGGCACAGAGCAGTCACCACCACCATCATCACGAACACCCGTCGCGGGATCACAGCAACCACGCAGAGGGATACCAGGACTGCGAATTCTCCCCTCCCGGGATGGCCTCCGGAATCATCCCTGCTGCAGCGGGCCTCATCATCCCCGGGCTCCCCGTTCAGAGCTTTGACCACTTAAAGGCTTTTTATATTGTCGGCGCTGAATATCAACGGCCCTTTCCCCGTGCCCCACCCTTTTCTCTGTTCCTTTAACACACCCAACACATTACAAATTAGTCAAAAGACAGTCGCAGGCTATCGTGGCCCGCGACGTTAACCTATTGGAAGAGAGAATGATGAACATATCTCAAAGGATGCTTTGCGCCTCCGCTTTTTTGATAATGAACAGCACAGTAATCGCCCACGATGGCAGCATGATCGCAGGCAGTGCTAAACCCATTGCCCCGGACAGCCACGCACCCATTGGGGTAATGGGCGATCATCTTCACAAGCAGGGAGAGTGGATGCTGTCGTACCGGCTTATGTCCATGTCCATGAAAGATACCATCGAAGGAAAAGAGTCGATCAGCCCTGCGGCAATCGCCACCGGGGTCAGCAATCCCAACAGCCCCCCTGGGACCATGCGAGTGGCACCGTTGAGTATGGATACTGTCATGCACATGTTTGGACTGATGTATGCACCGAGCGACTCACTGACATTGATGGCAATGATCAATTACACAGAAAAGGAAATGTCCCTGAAAACCTTTTCCGGCATGATGGGGGCCACTGAACTTGGCAACTTTGAAACCCGATCCAGCGGTATGGGGGATATCAAACTCTCAGCCCTCTATGGAATTATTGACAGGGGCAATCACAAACTTCACCTCAATCTGGGGCTCAGCGTGCCCACTGGAAGCACGGATGAAGAAGACACTGTGCTGACACCAATGAACACCACCATGAAAATGAGGCTGCCCTATGGAATGCAGTTGGGAACCGGCACCTATGATCTTCAGCTAGGCGCCACCTACGCGGGAACCACCGGTCTTTTGGGCTGGGGTGCCCAATACCTGGCGACCACTGCCATTGATGACAATGATGATGGTTATGCCTGGGGCGACCATCAGGCGCTGACCGCCTGGGCCAGCTATCGGGTCGCCACCTGGAGCAGCCTTTCACTGAGAGCAACCTTGACCGATGCAGATGCCATCAAAGGCGAGGACGCCGAGATCCGTGCCCCTGTTACCACCGCAGACCCCGATAACTATGGTGGCCAGCGCCTGGATATTGCAGTAGGCGCCAATCTGGTGGGGCAGCTGGGGGCAATACGGGGCCACCGGCTAGCCCTGGAATACACCCAGCCGGTAGATCAGGATGCGAACGGCGTGCAGCTGGAAATGCAGTCCATGTGGATGCTGGGTTACCAGTACGCGTTTTAACCCCAATACGCCGGATAGTTGCAACAGCCTCTATCCGGCTTGCATCTACGCTGCCGTTGTCCGCGGCGAAATCATCCATTCCCCCCCCTCTCCCCCCATTTGAATCCCCCGGTTTCGGGGCTGACATTTCAGTGCCTGCCTGACTTATCGTGAAGCTGCCTCACAACCTCAGGGAGATCCTTATGAACTTTTCAGCCAAATTCATCAAAAACAAAACCGGATGTGGTCTTTCGGGATTAGCATCTGCCACGCTACTGGCGTGTTCGTTACCGGTCCTGGCATCTGCCAAAACAATCAGCGGATACACTGCTGTGCAAGCCACGCAAACAGACAAAGTGGCCAGCATTAATGTGCAAACCTGGAATGATACAACGCTCACCGCTGAGCCGGTTCCCGTGGACCCGGGATCCCTGGCTGACCCGGGCGCCTGGTTTGACTTGCTGACGCAACCGCAATTCGTTGAAGCCAGAATCAATCATGACGCTGAAGCAGTTACCTCAGATATCGTCCCTTTACTGGCAGGCACAGCGGGGCTGGATGATATTGTCATCAGCGACCAGACCCTTGCCAGCGGGACCCTCCCAAGCGGTGTTAC
>JAWVYU010000196.1:0-9489 GCA_033722575.1 Ketobacteraceae bacterium
CTTTGCGGGAGGCAATTAACCGGGCTGCCTGCCACGAGCTTTATGGCCAGCTTCTGGAAAACCGCGCAGCACCCCTGGCAGAGGTGCTGTCGGTCAAAAGTATTGTCAACGGTATTGTGGGATTGCTGGCCACGGGCGGTTCCACCAATCATACACTGCACATTCTGGCCATTGCGCGGGCTGCGGGGATCCAGGTGGACTGGGCGGATATGGCGGAACTCAGCGAAGTGGTGCCTCTGATTGTGCGCGCCTACCCTAACGGCGAGGCCGATATCAATCATTTCCACGGTGCCGGTGGCATGGGGTTTCTGATCCGGGAGCTGCTGGAAGCCGGGTTGCTGCACAATGACGTTAACACCTGTCTTGGCAAGGGCCTGGATCAGTATTGCCAGGAAGCCTTTCTTGAAAACCTGAAGAGTGAGGAGCTGGTGTGGAAACCGGCTGCAGCGAAGACGCTGGATCCATCCGTACTGCGGCCGGTGAGCGACCCGTTTCAGCATCATGGCGGACTGACCATGCTGCACGGCAATATCGGCAAGGCCGTGATGAAAACCTCCGCGGTGGCCGAAAAGCACTTGAAAATAAAGGCACCGGCCCGGGTGTTTCATTCCCAGCAAGCGGTTCAGGATGCCTTCAAGAACGGCGAGCTGGATCAGGACGTGGTGGTGGTGGTTACCGGCCAGGGGCCCAAGGCCAACGGCATGCCGGAGCTGCACCGGTTAACACCGGCTTTGGGGGTATTGCAGGATCGGGGTTTTCAGGTGGCGCTGGTTACCGACGGCCGTATGTCCGGGGCCTCAGGTAAAGTGCCTGCAGCCATTCATGTGGCGCCGGAAGCGCTGGACGGAGGCAATATCGCCAAAATCTATGACGGTGATTTTATTGAGATTGACGGCGAAACCGGACAGTTTACCCTGCACGTGAGTGATGAGGCACTGGCGGAGCGCGCTGCGAAAATACCGGATAAACGGGAAGATGCGGTGATCTGCGGGCGTGAACTGTTTGCGCCTTTCCGTGCCATGGTAGGGCGGGCCGATGAAGGCGCAACGGTATTCGGCCACTTTTTACTAACCGATGATGAGATGTCCTATGAATAATGCGGAGTCCCTTAACCCTTTAAAGCTTTCCCCTGTGATGCCCGTGGTAAAAATCGACAGCCTGGAGGATGCATTGCCGCTGGCGGAAGCTTTGCTGAAAGGAGGCATCAGTGCCATTGAGGTGACGTTGCGTACCGACTGCGCGCTGGAAGCCATGGAAGCCATTGCCAAAGGCTTGCCTGAGATGAAGGTGGGGGCAGGGACAATTACCCGGCCAGAGCATATTCACCAGTGTCGGGATGCGGGAGCGCTGTTCGGACTTAGCCCGGGTGCGACTGTTCCGCTGCTGGAGGAAGCAGGCAGGTCCGACTGGCCGTTTGTTCCCGGGGTAGCCACTGCCTCGGAGATAATGCAGGCGCTGGATTACGGTTTTTCACAACTCAAGTTTTTCCCGGCAGAAGCCAGCGGGGGTGTGAAGGCGCTGAAAGGGCTTGGCGGGCCGTTTCCCCAGGTAGAGTTTTGCCCTACAGGGGGTATCAGTCTTGATAATCTGCGTTCCTATATCCGTTTGAGCAATGTGGTATGTGTAGGCGGCACCTGGCTGACGCCAGACCAGTTTATTCAGGAAAAGAACTGGAGCATTATCACTTCGCTGACCGCCGAAAGTATCAGGCTGGCCAACAGCTGAGGCTGCCGGTGCCTGACGGATGGAACCCTGCATCCGATAACGTGATAAACTTCGCCGTGATTTTCCATTCATCAGCCCTTCGAGTTCCACTGGCAACAATTCCAGATGACAATAAAAAAGCCTGTAAATAAAACGAAACAAGCACCACCTGCGGAGGTTTCCCGTTGCAGCTGGTGCGGCAGTGATCCTTTATACATGGACTATCATGACCATGTCTGGGGCCGACCCGAGGCCGACAGCCTGGCGCTGTTCGAAAAACTTTGCCTGGACGGGCAGCAGGCGGGTCTGAGCTGGATCACCATTCTCAGAAAACAGGAAAGCTACCGGCAGGCCTACGATAATTTTGACCCGGAAAAAATTGTGCGTTACACAGAGCACAAAAAGGCACAGCTGTTGAAAAACCCGGGTGTGATCCGAAACAAACTGAAAGTGGAATCCATTATCAAAAATGCCCGTGGCTACCTGCAGATGCAGGAGGAAGGAATTGCCTTTAACGAGTTTCTCTGGGACTTTGTCAACGGCCAGCCGATTCAGAACCGACCTGCTTCCCTGAAAGAGGTGGCAGTGAATACGCCGGAGTCCGATGCCATGTCAAAAGCGCTCAAGAAGCGGGGCTTCACCTTTGTCGGCAGTACCATCTGCTATGCGTTTATGCAGGCTGTGGGCATGGTGAATGATCATTTTGCCCATTGCCACTGCTGGGATGAATGTCACGAGCTGGGCAAACAGTTTTCCCTGTCATGAGCCGGCGCAGGCTCAGCTAATGGGTTGCAGGGGATTGTCGCCGAATTCAATTTTCAGTGATTTTTTCTCGTAAACGGCATCAATGAACCGGCCGTTCCAGTGATAGGAAAGGTGAGATCCCTGCACCGGCACCGATACCGCCGGGGGCCTTAGCGCAGCAATGCATTCGCCTCCACTGTGTCTGACGGAAGGGTACAGAATTCCCCAGTAATTGTCGCTTCTGACTTCCAGGCCGAATTGCTGGGACGGGCCGTACTTTTCCGGGTCCGGATCCAGCAGGTATTGATAGGCTTCACTGCGGATATCTATCAGTGGTTTCTGAATGGTGCCGTGATAGCTGCGCATGTCGATATCACAGGCCGGTTCGCTGGTGGCAGCATAAAAACGCTCACGGTGAAATATGGTTTCCCAGATCGCGGTTTCCAGACAACGTCCGGCATAATAAATACCAAAGCTGCCATCGGTGAACCGAGAGGGGTTGCCAATATGGGTAAATGCTGCCATGACTATGCTGGCCCCGGGACCGGATACCCGGTCTTCCAGGCGCACCTGCTGAAGCAGGCCCACTTCATTCAGCAGCCGTTCGTTGGTCAGGCTTTCCAGCTCGTAGGCTTCTTCCATCAATTCCGGCGGTGTGTAGCGCTCGAAAAAATTGATGGGCGGAAACCGGGTGGGAATGATCCGGTATTGGGAGCCTTCAACCAGTGTTTCTTTCAGATTCATGCCTGGGCAGTCCTTGTTGTTTTTATGCTGTTACAGGCCCCGTTCGCCATCCAGGTAACGGCGTACATCGGCAAGATCAATTACCCGCCCCTGGAGCATGATATCCAGGGCGCTTTTTCCGGCAAACAGCGGATAGCTGTTGGGCCTGCGAACCCACTCCGCGGCACGCCGGTCGCTTGGCAGCAATATGTTGAGGGCTTTGTAGATGCCCATCAGGTAGGAAATTCGCTCCAGGGTGTCGTGGCCAAGGCGGGGTGGTTTGTCCGCTTTGCCATCGGCGAAATCACGCATACGGTAAAAGGAGCTTTTGGAGGGGTTCCCCAGCAGTGTCATCTGGTCCCGCGGGGCACATTGCCACTCGTCGGTAATGCCGAAAAAGTTCAGGAGGGCGGCCGCATTGATACGGTCTTCCTTGCTGTCGAACGCATAGCGGCCACTGGTGGGCACACCCGCGGCGGGGGCGTTGGCATGATGCCCTGCGCTATTCTGGCGGGCCTGGCGACCTGTAGGTTTGTCCGGGGTGCTCATAGGAATATCCTCCTTACCCCGTAGTATGGGCCCCAGGTGGGAATAAATCAAACATTATTCCCACCTGGGGCTTTGGTTGGGCTTGCACCCGGTTTTTGATTGTTCAGGCTAAAGCATTTAGGGTTTACTGTCGCTTTTTCTTGGCTTCCGACTCCAGTTTCATGCCCACCATGGCCAGTTTCAGCAGTTTCCAGGGGCTTTTCACAAACAGGCTGTTGATCAGATCGATGAACAGGTTGTACTTTTTCTGGGTGTACGGGTACCAGTTAGGCTCCAGTTTGCCGCTGTCCGCATCAATCAGTACGGATTTGCTGCGGGTGTACCCCAGCAGGCCTTCCTCACCTTTCTGGCGACCGTAGCCGCTGGCCTTGGTGCCACCGAACGGCAACCAGGGGTTGGCCTCGGTCAGCATTACGTTATTGATGGAGACCGCACCGCATTCCAGCTGCCGGGCAACCCGTTCAGCCCGTTTGCCGTCCTTGCTCCATACCGAGGCTGACAGGCCGAATTCGGTATCGTTGCTGCGCTCGATAATTTCCTCTTCGGTTTTGAATTTCATCACCGGCAGCAGGGGCCCGAAGGTTTCCTCTTTCAGTACCGCCATATCGTCGGTGACATCGGTGATGACTGTGGGCAGATAAAACAGTTCGTTATCCTGCAGTACACTGCCACCGGTGAGAATGGTGGCGCCTTTTTCCCGGGCGTCTTCCACCTGGCGGCGCACAATATCCAGCTGGAAATCCACGGTCATGCCACCGATATCGGCATTGCCGCTGTCACCGGAATTCACCACCAGGGTATTCACCTGTTCTTTCAGGCGTGCCACGAATTCATCGTATATCCCTTCCTGAACATAGATGCGTTCCACTGAGCTGCAGGACTGACCCGCGTTGGTCAGGGCGCCCCACATAACCCCGGCAACAGCACGATCCAGATTCACATCGTCGAAAACGATGGCCTGATCCTTGCCACCCAGTTCCAGATCAACGGGAATCATCAGGTCTGCAGCCTGATTCAGGATACGCTTGCCTGTGCGGGCGCTGCCGGTGAAAAAGATCTTGGCAGGCTTTTCGGCAATCAGGCGCTGCGCGGTTTTACCGGTGCCATAGGCAATGAACACACTCTGTTCCACCAGCGGATCAACGGCAAAAATCTTTTCAAACAGACCCTTCATGGGGGTGACTTCTGATGGCTTGAATACCACCGCATTTCCGGTGACAAATCCGGCCAGAATGGAGGTCAGACCAATATGGAAAGGGTAGTTCCACGGAGCAATCACGAGCACGGTGCCCAGTGGCTCATGAAAAATGCGGGACTTTTTGCCCATGAGTGTAATGGGGGTGGGTACCTTTTTGTCCGCCAGCAGTTTTTCCGCGTTATGCACCAGCCATTCGAAGTTGTCCAGCACACCCAGCACTTCGGAAATCATGGCATCGCTGCGGGATTTCCGGGTTTCCTGACAGATAATGTCGGCAATGTCTTCCTTGTGTTCGTTGATGTAGTCAATCAGATGCTCCACCGCTTCCAGCCGGTGTTTCAGGCTGGTTTTACGCAGGCGCCTGGCGGCCAGCCTGGCTTGCTCGTATATTTCCTTCACACGGGGTTCGCTGGTTTCTGTCATCTCTTCCAGCTTCTGTGCTGCGGTGGTGGATGCCTTTTGTTTCGTTGCCATGATAAATATCCTCTTAATCTTTACTGCGCGCAGGGTGAACTGTCATGTCACTTGTCAGTGACTTGCGGATCCGGTTCGCAATAAAGTTCGTAATCGATTGCATCAAAGGGACGCGGCCCCAGGTAGGAATCCCGCGTCAGGTTGGAGTAATACAGGCTGAAAACAATGCCTTTAAGGCTGATGTTAAGAAGCCGAAAGGGCGGTGCCAGCCAGCGTGGCATGGCTTCTGCCCGGTTCATCAGTTCCAGTAACCAGCGAATACAGAGCCGGGGTGTGTAGCGCAGCACCAGCAGCAACATACCCAGGGCTTTCAGGTCTTCCTCGTGGGCGGGTGCCATTACTGTATCAATGTGTTCGATGCAGCCGGTATCCGAGAAAGAGGGAAAGGCACCGTTGGCGGGAACAATAATGTCACCCAGTTTTTCAATGGCTTCCAGTTGCGTAGTGGAAAAATATTCTGATGCACCCAGTTTCATGCGGTGGCCTCCCTGATTTTCTTGCTGGTTTCCTTGTGGCCGGCCTCTGCCAGAATGGACTGGGAAGCCCGGTAAGACAATGCCAGTATTGTCAGCATGGGGTTAATGCCGGGGGCATTGGGGAAAAGTGCAGAATCTGCAACGTAGAGGTTATCCATGCCATGGACCTTGAAGGCTTCATTCACCACCGATGTGCGCTCGTTACGCCCCATGCGGGCGCCCCCCATCAGGTGAAGGCCGATTTGCAGCGGCGACGAGACCACCTCGTAGGCTCCGGTAGCGTGGAAAAGGTCTTTCACCAGACGATTGCCTTTATCGGCGCGCTGCCGGTCGGCATCCGAAAGGTTTTTACTTACCACCACGCGGCCACTGTTGGACAGACGGATTTCACCAGGATCCTGATCACGTACAGCGACCTCAATACAGGCCATGTGACGATAGCGTGCCATAAACTGCTGATGCTCAATCCCATAGCCCGGTTTCAGCAACGAGGCAGCAATGGGGCCGGCAAAAACGTTTTCCAGCTTAAAGCCCCATTCACGGAAACGCGGATCACTGGATTTCACTGACTGGAACGAGCCTTTGTGGGAATCCACGATGTCCTTGTAAAAACCGATATTCATAAACTGGGGGTGGCAATGAAAATGTTTGCCCAGTGCCGGTAGTTTTTGATCCAGTTGAGACTTCAGCAACAGCTGCGTGGTGCCCAGAGCGCCGGCAGAGAGAATACATTTCTTCGCATAAAAGTTTTTCACTTCGCTGTTGCGGTGTTTGCCGGTTACCGTAACAAAGCCTTTGCCATGAATCACTTCTGCCACATTGAACTCGGACAGTATTTCCAGCCCCTGTTTTTCGGCTTTGGGAATAAAAGTGACCAGGGTACTTTGTTTCGAATCCCTCGGGCAGCCGCCCAGGCACACCATGCAGTCATTGCCTTTGCCACAGTTGTTCTGGCCACGCCGCAGTGGTGACCATTCCAGCCCCAGTTTCTGAAAGCCGTCCACGTAAATTTCGGCGTTACGGTTCCAGTCGGACTGTTGCAGGTGGTAAAGATCCAGCTGGCTTTCCACTTCATCGTAACTGGCTTTCATTCCCCGGGCACTGAAAAAGGGAATATCGGAAGCGGCTTTCCAGTCATCAAGGGCAACATCATCGAAACGATCCAGCAGGCACTGATTGATAATGGTGCCACCGCCCACCACTTTTCCCCGCAACAGCACGGTGGATGCGTCGGTCGTAAGATCGGTTCCGCCACTCCACATGAGGTTGGCATTGGAAACCATTTCGTTGGGAGAAAAGGTTCTTGCGCCATAGCGCTTGCCTGCCTCAAGCATCAGCACTTTGGCGCCGGCCCGGGTGAGGTAGTAGGCCATGGCGCCACCGGAAGCGCCGGAACCCACAATGATGTAATCGTAAAACAGCGACATGATGATGTATCCTTAATAATGTTATCGGTGGTTCTGGAAATGAGTCATCCGTTACTCAAAACACTGGCCGAAACCGCGGTAAGTATTAACCGTGTCCACGACTTCATTGCCACGTATCAGGTGTAATTCGTTAAAGCGTTCACAGAGTTCCCCGGCCTTGCAGTGGCGGAAAAAAACCGGACTGCCAATGGTCAGGTCCTTACCCTTGTAGCGCACCGGCGTCTGTACCTCGCCAACCCCTTCGTTTTTTTCCAGGGTCATTTTCGGGGGCAGGTGCGGAACAGGTAACCTGACCGGATCGCAGCTGCCAGAGGCAACATAGCCGCCACCGGCGCAGGTAAAGCGGTGTCGGGTAGGCTGACGAACCACTTCCAGGGCAAACCCGGCGGCCGGCTGATGCTGGAAATGGCTGTAATAATCAAACAGGTGGGGGGAATAGAATCCGCTGCCCACAGTCACCTCGGTAACCACTTTTTCCTGTATGGTGGTTTCAATACTGCCGGTGCCACCGCCATTGACCAGCTCGAATTCCACGCCCTCATTCTGCAGTGCCGTTACCGCTGCTTCGCGGCGCTGGGCAATCACCGGTACCGCACGGTCCTTGAGTCTTTTCACAATGGGGTTTTCGAGGGCCTTGCCCGGCAGCTGGTCACCCAGGCCGGCAATCTGGGCTTCATAGCCCATCAGTGCACAAAGGCGTACGCTGGAGAGGTTCCTGATTTTGTGATACACCCGAACCGCATCATCGGCAGAACGCACCGGGCTGCGGTATACCCCGAAATAGAGGCCTGGATATTCTATGGACATATCCAGGTCGATACAGAGTTTGGCCGTTACGCCTTTGTCTTTCGCCAGTTGATTGATCACCGCCGCCTGTTCAACGGCGTCGATCATGAAGTAAATGGACTTGCCCAGGGCCACCTGGTCCAGTGCCGCATTGATATGGTGGCGGTCTACGGTGGGGTAGGCGATCAGCAGATCATCGAACCCTTTGCCGGCCAGGTAGGCAGCTTCCCGGGCGTGAAAACACATCAGGCCCTGAAACTGACTGTCGGCAGCAAGAATATAGTCAAGAATGTGTTCACAGCGCACCGACTTTGAGGCGATCCTGATGGGCATGGCGCCTGCCCGGGCTTTCAGATCGCGGATGTTCTGATCCAGCAGGTCCATATCCACCCAGGCAAGGGGCAGGGACCGGTCAGCGATGGCGCGCCGGTAATTCTGGTATTGTTGTCTGGCCTTCAGGGTTGCCATAAATCAGCACTCATTATTTTAAAGTGGTACTATCGTACCATATAACGGGCGAAAAGCAATAACCCGGGGGTTACCGAACGTAAATATCCGGTAAGCGGCGCCCATGGCCATTGATTTATGCGAAAACTCAGTAGCTTATCAGCTGCACCCTAATGTGAATAGGGGCCCTTTTGGCATACACTCTCCGCCTTTCCTCAAGAAACAGAGATTTGCTGCCATGTTGAGTTATCGACACAGTTTTCACGCCGGTAATCACGGTGATGTGCTCAAGCACTGGGCACTGGTGACCATGCTGGATTACCTGAACCGCAAGGACAAACCCTACTGGTACATCGATACCCATGCGGGAGCAGGGCAATATGATATGGACAGTGCGCACAGCCGCAAGATTCAGGAACACCGGTACGGAATAGACAAGGTGATGGCGGCCGGTGACTTGCCGGAGTCGTTGCAGCGTTACCGCAATCTGGTCACCCGGCTGGGAAGGGCAGAACAGGGCACCGGCCTGAAATCCTATCCCGGTTCGCCGGCCATTGCCCTGGCACTGACCCGCTCCATGGATAAGCTGCGCTTCTACGAGATGCATTCCAGTGATTCAAGGAAATTGCAGAAATACCTGCAAGGTCAGGAGCGGGCAAAATTGGAGGTGGCGGACGGGTTTGCGGGATTGAAGGCGCTATTACCTCCACCCACGAAACGGGCTCTGGTGATGATAGACCCTTCCTACGAGGTGAAAGCCGATTACACCACTGTGTTGCGGGCCCTGCCGGATGCCGTGCGCCGGTTTGAGGTAGGTGTTTATGGGGTCTGGTATCCGCTGCTGTCGCTGCTGGATAACGTCAACTTTCAGGAGCGCCTGCACAAACTGGACGGATTCAAGTGGATGGATATCCGCCTGTGGGCAGACTCACGCCCCAATGCACCCGGCATGTTCGGCAGC
>JAWVYU010000197.1:0-9377 GCA_033722575.1 Ketobacteraceae bacterium
CGCATCACCGATCCCCATAAAAGCTACCCGGCGACTGGTGCCGGCGGCTGTGGCCGAAAATCGCCTGCCGCCCCTGGATGTTATTGTGATATCTCACAATCATTACGATCATCTTGATACGGTGGCTTTGAAACGGCTTGCCAGGGCGCACCCTCAGGCAAGCGTTGTGGTACCTCTGGGATTGAAGGACCTGCTGGGGAAAGCGGGTTTTTCCGATATTACAGAGCTGGACTGGTATGACACCACTCATACCAGAGACCTGAGGATTCAGGCGCTGCCTGCGATCCATACGTCCAAAAGGGGAGTGGGCGATACCAATCGCACGCTCTGGTGTGGTTTCGGAATAAACGACGGAAGCCGGTCGGCCTACTTTGCGGGTGATACCGCCTACGGCCAGGTGTTTCAGGAGATCGGGCAACGCTGCGGAGGCTTTGACCTGGGCCTGGTGCCCATAGGCGCCTACCAGCCCAGGGTGCTGATGAAACCGGTCCATTGCACACCGGAAGAGGCGATCAGTATAGGCCGTGATATAGGGGCCAGGCATCTGGTAGGAATGCACTGGGGCACGATACGGCTGACCACAGAACCGATGCTGGAGCCCAGGGACCGCTTTCTTGGAGCGGAGGACACCCTCAGTCGCCAGGTAATGAGAATTGGCGAAACCATATCCTGGTAATCCCTTTGCCTGGCTAAGCCGGTTAGGTCGCTAGCCGGGGTAGTTCTCCTGGTCGATCAGCACCATCAATCAGCACCTGCAATGAGTGATTCTGGCCTACACTGATAAAGACAGGTTTTCGGTTTGCGGGCTCCGGATGATTGTAGGTACCAATCTCTTTACACAACTCCTTGATTTCACTGATGAAGGGATCATTCTGGTTGATCTTGCTTCGGGTAAGGTTGTGGACGTGAATCAGTGCGCCGTCAATTACATCCATGACAAGGTTTACAAGGCTACCCCCTTTTCCTGGCAGGCGGTTTTTCCTGAAACCGCACGCAAGCTGGAGGAAGCCCAGGCAAATCTTCTGGCCAGTCCGGCGCTGGTGGTCACCAGGCCTCTGCAGGTGCGGGTGTCCAGCAGCATGACCCTGGTTGTTCGCCTGGCCAAACTGTCTGAGGGCGACAAGAAATTTCTTGCGGTGATTCTCAAGCCTGCCTCCGGCGAGCAGGGGCGCATGGCGCGTCTCAATCAGATTTATTCGGTTCTCAGTGAAACCAACAAGATAGTGGCCAACAGCCAGACTCGAACCGATCTGTTTGAATCTATCTGCCGCATTGCCGTTGATATCGGCGGGTTCCGGATGGCCTGGATCGGTATTAACCACGGTACCCAGATTATCCCGGTGGCCCACTACGGTGATGACGAAGGCTATCTGAAAGAAATCAGGGTAACCACTGACGATGCGGCGTCGGCCCGGGGGCCGGTGGGACAGTCCTTTCTCCAGAATACGATCTGTTGCGTGAATGACACCACCAGTGACTCGGCCTTTTCACCCTGGCGGGAGGCGGCCCGCAAGCGAAATTATCGTTCGCTGGCGGCTTTGCCCATTCGCATCCAGGAACAGCCCATCGGTGTGTTTGCCCTTTACTCCTCGTTTACGGATCACTTTGACGCAGCCATGCTGGATCTTTTGCGGGACATGTCCAAGGACATTGAACTGGGGCTGCACTGGATTGATCAGGAAACCAAACGTCTGGAAATGGAAGGCAAGTTCCGGCGCCTGTTTCAGGCCATTGAACAAAGTGCGACTGCCGTGACCATCACCGATTCCAGCGGGGTGATTGAATATGTAAATCCCCATTTTACCCAGCTGACCGGTTATGCCCAGGCAGATGTGATGGGATTGTCACCGCTGGAGCTGACGTCGGGAGAGGATGGAAAAAATAACTACACGGAAATCCGGCAGTGCCTGACTCATGGCAGGGAGTGGCGCGGCGAAATCAAAAACCGCGCCAAGGATGGCAGTGAGTTCTGGACCTTGCAACATATAGCACCCATTCGTGATGAGGAGGGTGAGGTTACGCATTTTGTCAGCACGGCATCGGACATCACTGAACTGCACCATGCCCAGGAAACCATTGAAAAGCTGGCTTACTATGATGAACTGACAGGATTGCCCAACCGGAGGCTTTTCTTTGATCGATTGAACCAGGCCATCATCGGTGCCGGACGTTCCCGGGAAACGTTTGCAGTCTGTTACCTGGATCTGGACGGTTTCAAGAATATCAACGATTCACTGGGCCACGAAGCCGGGGATATGCTCCTGATTGAAGTGGCCAACCGGTTGAAAGGCAGCGTCAGGGCAAAGGATACGGTATCCCGGCTGGGGGGCGATGAGTTTACCCTGATTCTTACCGACGTGACTTCGCCGGATGACGCCTCGGTGGTTTCCCGAAACATTATCAGTGCCCTGGCGCAGCCGGTTCAACTGGCCGATACCAGTGTGGTGGTGACTACCAGTATTGGTATTGCGATATACCCTGATGATGGCACGGAGCTGGATGCACTGACGCGGCATGCAGATCTGGCGATGTACCATGCCAAGGCCGCGGGCAGAAACAATTATCAGTACTTTACCGCAGAGATGAACCACAAGGTACAGGCCAGGATGGCGATGGAGCAGCGCCTGCGCCGCGCCATTGAATCGCGGGAATTTGTGATGCGCTATCAGCCCATCATTGATGCGGTTGATGGCGCCATTATTTCAGTGGAAGCCGTCACTGAGTGGTATGAGAACGGCATGCTGGTTCCTCCTGAAACTTTTATGCCGTTGGCAGAGGAAACCGGGCTGGCGGCGGAAATAGGCCAGTGGGCGCTGCGGCAGGCCTGCATGGACTGCTTGTATCTCAACAACAAGTCCATGCTGGATGTAAAAGTCAGTATCAATATTTCCTCTCACCAGTTCCGCAATCGCAATCAGTTAATGAAATTTCTGGATGAGCTTTTGGAAACCACTGGTGTTTCCAGTCGTCTCCTTCAGTTTGAAATCAATGAAAGTATTCTCAGCGAAGATGTAAAAGCCAGCGTGGACACATTACGGAAAATCCGCAGCCGCGGTATCACTCTGGCGGTGGATAATTTCGGGATGGGCTACAGCTCATTGCGTTACCTGAAACGGTTCCCTGTGGATATTATTAAAATAGACCAGTCCTTTGTACGCGATGTGGTTGAAGATGAAAACGATGCGGCCATTACCTCTGCCATTATTGCGCTGGCGCACCAACTGGACTTCAAAGTGCTGGCAGAGGGTGTTGAAACCCGCAAACACCTGCAGTTTCTGGAGCGTTACTGGTGTGATTATCTGCAGGGGCGCTACTTCAGTCAGCCCATTACGGTGGACGAGTGTGTAGCGTATATCAACCGGAGTGTAGAGCAAATCGGTTAATGGTGAACCAGTCGATTACTGGAACAGGTATTGGTTTTTATGCATGATGATCTCAAGCAAAAATACAACGGGATTCAGCAAAAATGTGAGGAATTACAGCGACAGAATGACCACCTGAATCGCTATTCTGAACTGGTTACGGCCACGCTTGAGTCCTCCCAGGACGGGATACTTGTCATTGATATCCAGAACAGCCCCATGTATTTCAACCAGCGGTTCGTTGCCATGTGGGGGCTTAACGAGGCCTGGATACGCAGTTCCTCAGTGAAGGATATCTATGAAATTCTACGGGTTCAGCTGAAAGAACCATCCCTTTACCTTGAGTTATTGCGCAAGCTTGCTGTGATTGAGTCTGAACCTGCGCTTGAGGAATACAAACTGAAGGACTCCCGGACGTTTGAAGTCTATGCTGTTAAAGTGAAATCGGTGGGTATTGTATGGCGGTTCCGGGATATTTCGGAAAAGCGCAAACAGGAAGAGTTGATCCGCTATCAGGCCTATCACGATGATCTGACGGGGCTGCCAAACCGGACTCTGTTTAACGATCGCCTCACCCATGCGCTGAAGAAACGTTCCCGTGACGGTGCCAAGCTGGCGGTTTTCTACCTTGACCTGGATGGGTTCAAGACCATTAACGACAGCCTGGGTCACCTTGTTGGTGATGGTTTGCTGGTACAGGTGTCCCGGCGTTTGGTGGACACCCTGCGCGGTGAGGACACGGTTGCGAGGCTGGGTGGTGATGAATTCATTATTCTGGTGGATGCCGTTTGCAGTCATGCGGATGTGGCGAGATTGGCAGAACGCGTGTTGCAGGTGATACAGAAGCCCTTTTACCTGGAAGGACAGGAGCTTTACATTTCCACCAGTATCGGGGTCTCGGTTTATCCTGATGACGGTCAGTCGGAAGAATTGCTGACGCGTAACGCCGATATCGCAATGTACAAGGCAAAGGATCAGGGCCGTAACTGTTTTCACTTTTACACCACGGCCCTGGAGCGGCTGGCCAAACACCGGCTGGCGTTGGAAACCAAACTGCGCTCAGCGGTCAAGGCGGGTGCCTTTGAACTCTATTATCAGCCCAAAATTTGCCTCCAGGGTATGCGTCTGAAGGGCTTCGAAGCGCTGTTGCGCTGGGAGGATGAGGAGCAGGGTTTTATCGGCCCGGATACCTTTATACCCGTGGCGGAATCAACCGGACTGATTATGGCCATTGGAGAATGGGTATTAAAAGAAGCCTGTCTGCAGGCCAGGCGCTGGGTGGATGAGGGGTTTCATGACGTTTACATTGCGGTGAACCTGTCTGCCAAGCAGTTCCAGAAGCCGGACCTGGTGGAGCAGGTGTTGCACTTTATTGATACCAGCGGTATCGAACGGCGTCATCTGGCGGTGGAAATTACCGAAAGTATGGTCATGCACAACGTCAATGGCGCTGCCGAGATCCTGAAAAAATTCAGGGACGAAGGCATTCTGGTCTGTATGGATGACTTTGGCACTGGTTATTCTTCGCTGAATTACCTGAAGACACTGCCAATAGATGTGCTCAAGATCGACCGGACTTTTATCAAGGACGTGACCGAGAGCGAAGATGACCGGGCCATCGCTTCATCCATTATCACTCTGGGACACAACCTGGGGCTGAAGGTGGTGGCTGAAGGGGTGGAAACAGAAGACCACGTGCGTTTTCTGAAAGAACAGCATTGTGATATCGCCCAGGGCTATCATTACGGTCGTCCGTTACCGGCTGAACAGGCGATGGCGCCCTTTCGCAACCAAGATCAGGAGCAGAACCCCGTGACGTCAATAGGCGCCGCGGGCAAGCAGCCGCAGTGACTGGGCGATAGCGATATCAAATTCAAGACGGAACGCGCTCAGTTCCGGCTTCTCCATGATTTTGCTGACTCGTTCGTTGGGATTTCCCAAGGGCCATAACCCGGCTATCAGAGCGATCATGCTCTGTACAGCAGGCAGCAGGTTTTCCTGCTTTATACCGGGCAGTGCGGACTGGAGCATTCCCACCAGTCGCATCCCCATCGCCACGCTTTCCAGCTTGAAATTATAAAGCAGCTCCTCGGACAGGTTATGCTCCAGCACCGACGCCAGTACACTGATCAGTTGGCACATCCGGGGAGCGGCCGCAATTTTGCTCGCAATCAGAGCAGTCACCTGGTCAATATCATCGCTGTTTTCAAGGGGTGACAGTGACAACTCAATATCATCCAGCCAGTTACGCCAGTCGTCCTTGAGCAGTTGCAGGTAGATATCTTCACGGCTTTCGAAATAGCGATAGATATTCGATTTGGCGACTTTTGCCTGCCGGGCAATCCCGTTCAGGCTGACATTTTCAAAGCCCTGGTCTTCAAGCAGGGTTGCAGCTGCCTGAAGAATCTGGGTTCTGCGCTGTTCTTTCTGTTCCGGCTGCCGTGCCCGGATAAAGCGGCATTCTGACTTCATCGGATTTCAATCTGGTTTCTTTCCGGCCCTGAGGGACCGGTTGTGATTGACAGGAGACCAGTGGTCTCATAAATTAGTGACCACTGGTCTTTAATTATAGACAAAATCACAGCGAGGGTGAACACAATGGGCTGGGAACTGGATTCCATCAAGGATCAAACCGGAAAACGGGTGCTGATTACCGGAGCTAACAGCGGTATCGGTTTTGAAGCTGCCCGGGTACTGGCAGGCAAGGGGGCTGAGGTGATCCTGGCCTGCCGGAACCCTGAGAAGGGCGAGTCTGCACTGGCTGATATCCGGCAGGATTATCCGCAAAGTCAGGTTTCCCTTATGACCCTTGATCTGGCCAGCCTGGCATCCATTGAGCAGTTCGCGAATGATTTCAAGACCCGCTATGACCGGCTTGATATCCTGATTAACAATGCTGGCGTGATGGCACCGCCTTTCACCCGAACTGCCGATGGTTTCGAGCTGCAGTTTGGTACCAACCACCTGGGCCACTTCGCGCTCACCGGCCATTTGCTGCCACTGCTGGAGGCGGCTGACGCAGGCCGGATCGTGGTGGTGAGCAGTCTGGCCCACAGGTTCGGCAAGTTGAGCTTCAGCAATCTGAATGGTGAAAAACGTTATCTGCGCTGGCCGGCCTACGCCCAGAGCAAACTGGCCAATCTGGTATTTGCCCAGGAGCTGCAGCGGCGGCTGGATCAGGCCGGTTCCAGTGTGATTGCTGTGGCGGTGCACCCCGGGTATTCAGCAACAAACCTGCAGCGGCACACCCCCGGTGGGGCGCTCATGAATAAAATCGCCCAGTCGCAACTGGAGGGGGCGATGCCCACCTTGTATGCCGCCACCGAGCCTGGTATCAGCGGCGGTGAATACATTGGCCCGGATGGCTGGCTGGAAATCAAGGGGCGGCCCCGGAAGGCCCGTGTGGCTGCCAAAGCCCGCGACCCGCAAACTGCGGCACGGCTGTGGGATGTGTCTGAAAGCCTTACCCAGGTGCAATATCTGTCGGCTTAAACGGCCTCGCTTTCGTCAAGTTGGCAAAATCGTTTGCGGTATTCCGTGGGCGACAGGTCTACTTCCCGCTTGAACAGGCGACGGAAGGAGCTGACATCGGAATAACCCACGCGGCTGGTAATCTGGTCAATGCTGAGGTTGGTGGATTCCAGCAATCGCTTGGCTTCGTTGATACGGAGCTTTTGCAGGTATTGCTTGGGTGGCTTTCCGGTGGCCTGGTTAAAGCGGCGGATAAAGGTTCTCGGGCTTACTGCCAGGTCGGAGGCCAGCCGGTCGATGTTGATTTCGTCATGGAGGTTTTCGCTCATCCAGACAATGGCCTGGTGCACCACATCATCCATTTTGTCGATGCGCTCATTCAGGCCAATGTAAGGCGCCTGGGTGGCTCCCTTGGTCTGCAGAAGCAGGGTTTTGGCGCAGCGATTGGCAATCTCACTGCCGGCAAAGGTTTCTATCAGCCGGATGCCCTGGTGCAGGTAGGATGTAAAAGCGCCGGAACAGAAAATATTATTGTCTGATGTTACCAGCTTGTTCTGCTTCAGTTTGACTCTTGGATAACGCTGCTGGAAATGACGGGACAGCCACCAGCTGGTGGTGGCTTCGCGGCTGTTCAGCAAGCCCGTTTCCGCAAAAATGAATGAGCCGCTGCAATTGGACGCCAGGGTGGTTCCCTTGCTGTGCAGATCAATCAGCCAGTCACCGTGCAGGTGATTGATTCGTTTGGCATGTTCGATCACTTCCCAGCCATAGGCATGATCCACACCCGGCAGAATCAGAATGTCCACATTGTGGATTTCATTCATGCTGCCGGAGGCTGGCAGCAGAATCCCGGTTGAGGTTTTTATGGGCTTACCGTCCTGGGAATACACCTTCCAGCTGAACAGGGGCTCTGCGTGATCACCGTTCAAAACCCGGTTATGGGTGTTGGCAATATTGAAAACATCCAGTGGGCCGGCAATGCCCGATGCAAAACAACCGTCATATGCGAAAACTGCCACGCTTACCGTCATGATATGCTCCTGCCTATGGCGAAATCTGCTAGAGTATGGTCTTAAATGCCATTATTCGAGGGGGCTGTCAAGTCGCTGGCAAGTGCTTTCCAACTTGTGCTGGCAGGTGTTTTTTGGAATGTCTATTGTAACTGTCTGAATTTTAAAGCGTTTTTTTAGATAAAGTTACAGATGCATTTCGATGGATTGTTGGTTTTTTAGGCTATTCTGAATAGATGGCTTTATTCATCAGAACGCCGCCTGGCTTCCGGTCGACAAAGACCCACAACTGGCTTGTTTCCTTCCTGGTGATCACCGGAACGCTTCTGGTGGGCCTGCTGCCTGCGGCTGCCCGGGCGGATCCGGCCTCTGCGGAGGCACAGGTTATTCTCTCGCAAACGATGCAAAACGAGAATATCAGCGAAAAGCTTGTCTACCTTGAGGATCCCCAACACCAGTTCAATATCCGATCCATACAAAAAGCCCGTGCTGACGGGCAATTCAAAATAAGCGACAAGCGGGTTCCCAGCTTCGGGTTCACCCAGTCTGCTTATTGGTTTTATGTCAGGGTGACCAACCTTGACGCTGAGTCGAAGGAATGGGTACTGGAGACACAATATCCCATCATGGATGAAATCGATGCCTGGTTTATCGGTGAGGACGGCAATATCGAGCACCAAAGGGCCGGGGATTCGGTACCTTTTCATGAGCGGGCGAAACCCCATTACAACATCAATTTTCAACTTGACCTGGCACCGGGCGAAACTCGCGAAATCTACCTGAGAGGCTTTACCTCGGGTGCAGTACAGATGCCACTGGTGATCTGGACTGAAGATGCGTTTATGGCGAAAGCCGTTAACGAGCAGATTGTATTCGGACTTTATTACGGCCTGATTCTGGCCATGCTTATCTACAATGCGTTATTGCTGGCATCCCTGCGGGATCTTAATTACCTGCTTTACGTCTGCTATATCGCCAGCTATGGACTCTTCCAGCTGTCGCTCAACGGCCTGGGGTTCCAGTATTTATGGCCCGAAAGCCCCTGGTGGAATAACCGTTCGATTGCCACCACCATCGGCATTGGCATGTTCTTTATTCTTGCCTTCAGCCGGCATTTTCTGCAGTTACGGGATAACAGCCCGCGACTGGACCTGGCATTCCGTGGGCTCATGATGTTCTTCGTGTTTCTGGTCCCTTCGGCCCTTGTTTTTCCCTATAAAAACGTTATACCGCTGGCGACTTTCGGGGCGCTGGTGACTGCCATTCTGGTGTTCTCTGCAGGAACCCTGTGCTGGTGGCGGGGCTTCAAACCGGCCCGTTACTTTATTCTGTCCTGGATGGTGCTGCTGGGGGGGATGGTCTTATACACACTGAAAACCTTCAATGTGGTACCCACCAACTTTATCACCGAGCATGCCATTCAGATTGGCTCCGCTATGGAAGTGGTGTTGTTGTCCTTCGCATTGTCTGACCGTATCAAGATTTTTACCGAGCTGAATGAACAGGCCAGAATTAAGACACAGAACCTCCTGGA
>JAWVYU010000198.1:0-9348 GCA_033722575.1 Ketobacteraceae bacterium
CAGATTTTGAATAGCTCAGGTAATAGATGCCGTTTTTCTTGTGCACATAGGCGGCTTCGGTAAACCCGGGTATGGGATTGGTTCCGGCAACACCTCTGATGTCCCGGATTTCGCCGTTCACAGAGACCATGTCATCGCCCAGCTCGACGTATTGGGCTTCGCCACCACCACCAAAGAATAACCAGGCGCTGCCATCGTCATCGATAAAGGCGGCAGGATCCATCACGCCATCAATACTGCCGGGATGATCGTAGCGAATCAATGGTTCGCCGATATCAATGAAGGGCCCTTCAGGGCTGTCGCTGACGGCGACTCCCGTGGATGCGGTCGGGCCAGTGGCAATGCCCTTGCCGGACAGCAATGATCCTATGGATTTCCATGCGACATTGGTAATGACATCTGTTCTGGGTGAACAGGTGTAAAGGTAGAATTTACCATCCTTTTCAATAATATGGCTGGCCCAGGTTTGTTTCATCCAGGGAACGTCCCTGGCTTCTATTGCCGGCCCCACGTATTCCCAATCCACCATATTCCGGGTGCGATAGATATGGATGCCAGTAATCTCGAAGTTCCCTGCGATCTGTGCCACTTCCTGAAAACAGTTTTCTTTACAGCGCTCCTTCTCGATATGGAAAAGCGATGTTTCATCCTTGCCAGCGTACAGGTACAGATAGTCACCATGGGCCAACAGGGTTGGGTCGGCACTGTACTGATTGCGGATGATGGGATTGCCGGACCACCTTGTGCCGTCGGCGTCTTCACACTGAATCTTTGTGGCGAATACCGGAAAGCCTTCGTAAGTCCCCGCGTTATCGGTAATGGAGCAGTTCTGGCCGTAGGAATCGGTAATCGTCACCTCGTAGTGATCACCATTGGCGATACCGTCAAATCTGAAACTGGTTTGCCCATTGGCATTCGGGGAAATCGTCAGGGATTGCCCGCTCACTGTCTCCAGTATCTCAACAGGATACGCGTTTGTAATAACGACACCGCCCACAAAGTGAGTGGATTGGCTGCAGGCTGCCAGTGACAGTAACGCGGTAATGGTCATGGGCTTCAGGTAGTTCATGCTGTATTCACTCTCGATTATCAACCGGAACGGTCTTGTACTCAGGTGGTTCGTTCAGGATTAAATGCTTTTGCTGAGGGTTAGGTTATGGCGAATTTCTGGCCAATGATTGACATGATCAGACCGATATTTGACAATCTCAGCCAAACTTGTTGCCTAAGTCATTTATATGCTGCAAAACCTCTATCTCACTGGCGACCTGGCGGGTTTGTTACTGGCGTTTCTTGATAAGCATTCGCTGGCCATGCCTGAGCTGGTAACGCGGTTGCATACCTATGATAAAAACCAGCGCATGACCTACCAGCAATGGTGGCGGATCCTGGCTGAACTCGAGGAGGCTACCGGGGATCCCCAGGTGGGTCTGAAAGTCGGTGCTTGTGCGGCCCCGGAACATTTTGGTGTGGTGGGGTATTTGTGCCAGTCCTGCGATACGCTGCTTGAAGCAGCGATGAACTTCGAGCGATACCAGCGATTGCTATATGGCGGGCCTCCGGCCGCTCTGAAAAGCCATGACAATACCTTGCGGATTGAATGGCAGTCCCCTCATGATGAGCCAAACGCGCACTCTGATGAAGCGCTGATATCAGCCCTGTTGCATGTGGGGCAGTCTTTAACAGGCAACCAGGAACTGGCCGCAACCCGCATCGGATTCATGCATAAGCCGCTCTGCGATACCGGTTTGTATGAAGCCTGGTTTGGTTGTCCGGTGCAGTTTCAGTGTCCCGTGCTTTTTGTGGAGGGGCCAGCCAGCTTGCTCCTGCAGCCAATCAGGCGGGCTGATCCCAGTTTAAAAAAGCTGTTGAGTGATCAGGCAAAAGGATTATTGGATCAGACGGTACAGGATGACGGGTTCCAGTCGGAATTCCAGAAAGCCTTACTGAAAGGGATGCGGTTTGGCAAACCTAACCAGGAGTATGTCGCGTCCTTGTTGAATATGTCGACGCGTACCTTGCATCGTCGATTACAGGAGCAGGGAGCGCAGTTCAAAGATGTCCTGAAGGCCACCCGGTTACAGTTAGCAAAGGATTATTTGCAGAAAAATCAACTGACCCTTAGCGAAATTGCTTTGTTGCTCGGGTATTCTGAGCAAAGTGCTTTCAGCCGGGCATTTGCAGCCTGGACTGGCACCACGCCACTTAAATATCAGAAAACCGTGAAAGAAGCCAATAATCGCCAGGGCTGGGGTTCTCCGGGCGACTGCTGAGATACAAGCCCCGAGAAGCTTTCTCTTGTGTGCGAGTAGCTGTCAGAGTCGCTATTGATTTATTAGGTATCATCTTATGGTCGACTCACCGACTGACCTGTGGTGTGTTTATATTTTAGTGAATTCCCATGTTTTGTTTGCCGCAAACCTATAACGGATAACAATATTATGGCTAAATAGAGCCTGATGTTGTTTTGGGGGCCGCCAGGAAATAATGTAGCCAGAGCGATCCACTCCTTACCTGGATGCGCTCATGCCGTTGCTATTATATTTGTATGTTATTGGTTAGTCGGTCTGCAGGAGGTGATTCTGATGGGAAAAAAGCGAGGCCAGTTACGCATCGGTACTTCCGGTTATCATTACGATCACTGGAAATCGGTGTTCTATCCGGAGAGTATAAAGAAAACGGAGTGGTTTTCGTATTATAGTGAGCGCTTTTCAACGGTTGAGATCAACAACACGTTTTATAAACTTCCTTCCATCAAAACATTTGAGAGTTGGCACGATCAGGCCCCGAATAATTTCCGTTATGCGATAAAATACAGCCAGTATGCGACCCACAGCAAACGGCTAAAAGATCCGGAACAACCGCTGGAAACCTTTTTATCCAATGCGGAGCACTTGAAATCCTTTCTGGGGCCCATTCTTGTGCAGCTGCCGGGTAACTGGAAGGCTAATCCCGACAGGTTAGAGGCTTTTCTGAAGGCGGCTCCCGGCAGGCATCGCTGGACACTGGAGTTCCGGGACCCATCATGGCTTAACGAGGATTGTTATCGCATTTTGCGCGACCATAACGCTGCCCTGTGCATTCAGGATATGCTGGATGATCATCCGAGAGAAATCACCGCCAACTGGCTATACATGCGTTTTCACGGTGATCACTATGGCGGCTCCTATACTAAAAAACAGTTAAGGGGCGAAGCCGACTTTATCAAAGATCACCTCGATGAGGGGAGGGATGTTTATGTTTATTTCAACAATGATAAAGACGGCTATGCAGTGCAAAATGCTTTAACGTTAGAGGAGTTAACCGGTTAAAGGTTTACTCAACTTTTGGCGTCGGACGGACCAGTATTTCATTGACATCCACATGTGCCGGTTGATTGAGCGCATACATCGCAGAACTGGCAATGTCTTCAGGCTTTAGCGCATGTTCGGGTGGTTCATCAAAAAATGGCGTGTCCACCATGCCCGGTTCAATCAGTGTAACCCGGATACCGCTGCCGCGAAGCTCCTCCCGAACGCCGTACCCGATGGCCGAGACCGCCCATTTGGTGGCACTGTACATTGAGCCGGGAATAGTTACCCGGCCAGCGGCAGAACCGGTTAACAGCAAATGCCCGCGGCTTTTTTTAAGTGCCGGAATGCATGCTTGTACCGTCAGGCCAACCCCGTAAACGTTGGTCAGAATCATATCTTGCCAGACATCGGAGTCGGCACTGGTAAATCCGCCCGGTTCGCCCCCTCGGCCAGCGTTGGCAAATACGGCGTCTATCCGGCCAAATTCATCCATGGCCTTGTCCACCAGGGCATTCTGGTCATCCTTGCTCTTTACATCACACCTTTTGGTAAGCACTTGCGTTTCTTGTTCAAGCTCGCTTTTAAGTGCTTCGAGCTTATCTTCGCTCCGTGCGGCTAACACCAGGCTCCACTTCTCCTTTGCAGCATGGCGGGCTGTCGCCGCTCCAATGCCGGAGGAGGCACCGGTAATGAGTAGGACTTTATTGCTGTTTGTCATGCTGTCCTCCTGTTGTTAATCGGAATTGTTTGAAGATGACGACGGTAGCCAATTGTTAGTCGGCGCATACTCCACCCAATTACCTTTCGACATATAGAAGTATTTGGTACCGAGTTTTTCATCCTGCTCTTTTTTCCAGGGAATACCATGAGTCCTTTCGTTGATCAGGTCAGGGATGGTGTCGCCGCCTATTGATTTGGTTTGCGCAACCTGTCCCTGATTGCTCTCTATATATTCAGTTACTTTTTTCAGCATACTCATCCAGAGGTCCTTGGCGCCACCCAGAATCGCAACCGCCATTTGTGAATCCATTGTGGTCCAGGGGCTGTCAGCGGCCATGATTCGAAATGCATAGCTGCCGTTGTTCAGTGCAAATATCTCCCAGCGACGGTTTCCGGCAAGAGGGTGGTTACCATTCCATGGGCCATAACAGGTAGAAAATTGCCAGAAAGCACGATCTGAAGCATCGAATTGTGCATCCGTAACAACGACCGTCAGGTCGTCCGCATTAATGCCGTTAACGTAAGTATTGATATGGACTGCTGCTCCAACCGGATCCTTGCTCATCCAGCGGGGTTTGTCTGCTTGCTCATCAAAAGGTTTAAAGCTGGAATTATCAGTATCCACGAAATCATTGATGTGAGTGCGAATGTGGTGTAACAGTTCGGATGGTGACATTGCGCCGTTGCTGCTTTGGGGCATTTTCTCAATGACTATGCCGTACAGGTCTACGCTCATGTCACCCTCTGCCAGGGGCAGGGGATGGAACGGCCAACCCTTGTAAGACCAGTCATCCGGACCTGAGCCAAACCGGTTGCGTACCGATTTTTGAATATCTGTTGAGGGCACAAAATTGATCAGGTCTGTCCAGCGCGACAGGTCCGCTTGTGAGGTGGCTGCTCCCTCTCCAGCGAACTCAGGCTTTTCCTCTGTTTTGCCAAAAGCGGCCTCAGCGGTCGGCCGGTCTTCTGCGTTGTAGTTGCGTCTGCGTGCCTGCGCCTTATCGCCCTCTGACATTTGCGACTCATTAATCGCCTGTTCTCTGTCCCGCAAATCCCGGGGATCGGTTTTCCAGAACTCTTCATTGGCTTTTTGTTGTGCGGCTTGACCGGCTGCCTGTACAGCAGATTGGGCTTCTTGTAAGGCTTGCCGCTCAGTATCGCTACTTGCTTCACCCTGTGCCTGCCCAAGCAGGTTGTTGAGTGCTTTCAACGAAGCGCGCTGCGCAGCACCCGACTCCTTCATCGCCTTGTCTGCCAGTGCCTGGGCGGCACCAACGGTTTCTGAACCCAGGGACATATCCCGGAAAATATTGCCGCTGGCAAGGCCCTCAAGAAGAGCCGACATGCCGGTGGGCGCCGGTGCGTTTGGCGGGTTCTGGATGTTGATGGAGGGACCGGGCAGCTGCGACGGTTGCAAATTCATGTCGCTGCGGCGACTGCCAGGGGTAATACCGGTTATGTCCGGCGCCGACAAATCGCAGCGTTGTTCGGGATCAATCATGCGGTTAATGTCGCGTTCCTCTGTGGCATTGCATTTTGATAACAGGGTTTCTGCATATACACCCCGGGTGGGCAGGCTGACTCTGCGGGATTGTGGCTGAACCTCTTCCAGTGACAGATGGCCTCTGATATCCGCGTCGCGATCTTCGTTGATGGTAGCGGCAACAAGTTCCGCCATTGAGCGACCGTCGCGACCGGTATTCAACACCTGTTGCCCCTGCACCTGCAGCGGAAACGCCACAAGATTGCCCATAACACCGACCGGACGGTTTTCGATAAGTTCCAGTACGGGAACCGAGTGGACCAAGCCGTCCTCGTCTTCATAGGGATGTTCATAACGTTCCAGCCGTAATGCGCGGCGATCGGGATCCTCCCTCAGCCAAAGCGCGCGCAGATAGGGCATACGTCTGGCCTTGATGTGGCTTACCATTCTCTCCACTTATTGGTAGTCTTGATAACGCTGCGTTTCGGTAATGTCGATATCTACCGAAGGGGTTTGTACACTGTCGAAGGTGGCTGAGGGACTGGAACCTGTCAGCGTAATATTTGCATTGCGTACGTCCAGTACCTCGAACGACTTGCTGCTGGACAGAAATCTGGTGGGATCTGTTCGTGCGGTTACCCTCAGGCGCATGAGCTTGTATTCCTTTACCTTTTCAAAGAGATCATTTGCTGCTTCTTTTGCCGGCCCGCTAAAGGCATTCCATACTGCTTCGATGGTGTCGCCTACGATGCCGAATTGTTCGGCCACTTGTTTAATAACATGTGTCTTGGCTTTTTCCGGTGCGTAGATGAGTTCGATTTTTTCCACCGACTGAATATCAACGGGCCTAGAGGAAAAGGTGGCCAGTGCTGAGCCTGAGCGGTCGTTCTCATGTTGGAGCATCACCTCCTGACCGTCTGCCGTATGCACCAGAATAACAATGCCTGGTCGCCAGCCTTCACGCAGTTCCACGGTCCAGCGCGAGGTGGTGATCACAGGGGTATCATAGATTTCCGGTGTGTGAACAAGTCGATACAGGGCATCGATGCCGTCGCGGTGTTCTGGCGGTAGCAGATGCTTCAATTCAGTGGCATAACGATTAAGCCATGCAATCAACGGTGAGCGCTGGCGTATAGTTCCCATGCTTGTCAGTCCCGCCAGTGCGTTTTCGATGGCGCGGCGAACTTCTGCCTGCATATCCTGTTGGCTTACGAACAGGTTAAGCCTGAGATCTTCTACTTCCATCATGCCATTGTTTTTAACGATCACCTCTCCCGGTTTCGCATTTATGGGCGACGCCACTATTAGGGCTTCCATGCGGCTGGTAAAGGCTTCCCAGGCTTTGCTGCCTGCTTTCCATGTCAGATCTTCCAGTTGCCGGGGGGTTCTTGCTTCTGACAGGATGGCAGGCAAGGTAGCGTTAACAGCGTCTGCGGCTACGTCGGCGGAATTGAATTCAGCAGTGGCGCCTGCCGGCAGATCGATAGTGGTTGTACCGCCCAGTTGCACCTGATCGCCCGCGGACGCCAAATCCCGCTTCAGTCGCTGCATTTCCTCCCGGTAGTTAAAGGCGTCAAATCCAGGCATGTTATCCCACAACAGTGACGGAATCTCATAGGGAATCATCATCACATCAACTTGCTGAAAAAGATCCGTCTGTACGTTGTAATGTTCCAGTACCTGGAAGTATTCAACCGTCATGGCGTGATTACGATTGTGGTTGCGCACGATCCGTGTCCGGATATTTTCTTGCTCAGCCTGGGCCGACTGGGTAACGACCATGGAGCGCAGTGAGCGCATTGATGTGCTGCGCTGCACAATACTGTCGCTCAGACTGTGCAGTGTATTGCCGCTGATTTCCCGATGCCCACTGGAGAAGCTTTCTGATGTGGCGGCGCTACCGCCAAGGCTGAAGCCGAGGGATCCGAGTACACCCTCTGCAAAGGATGCCACCCCGCCGGTTACACCAACGGCCCCCTGGGTGGTACTGCTGTGTCCCCGCTGTACCTCGTCGACGGTGCCCTCAACGATTTCCTCAATCATGCGGTCACGCTGGAGCTCGTGACGAATTTGCTCCTGTAAACCGGTACGTTCCTGCCGCCGACCGCGTTCTTCACGCGACCATTCTATCATGGCCACTTTGGTCTCCTCACAGGGCGCAAGCGCCAGGGAGTAAAGCAGCTGCCCAATACCGTGGCCAACCCGAGTCCATGACTGCCGGTAAATGTTGAGCTTACCCAGGGTGGGTGTTTGCGGCTGTACAACGGTTTTTTGGGTATCAGCACGCTCCGATAAGCTGGCTTCATCCCGCCTCCTGTAATGGATTTCTTCCTCCTCCGGCTGCCAGTCGAAAGGGATCGATGAAATGATATGTTTGCGCGGGTAGGTTTCCTGCAGACGTGGTTCGCCTGCCCGTACGATCTGGTTAAAGTAAAACTGACGTGTTTCCACGCTGGCAGTGAAATCCAGTGCACAGGTACCGTTGTGCTCTGTGATATTGGGGTGGAATAATTCCGGAGCGAGTTCCATGTCCCGGGAATCCGGTGGCGATATAAACCCGTCTTTCTCGATATTTCTTCCGGGGAGAAGGGCTTCGTCCACGCTTCCCAGGTTCACGATTTTCAGGCCTTCTTTGTGGATCTCGTCAGCGGGGAACTGTTGTGCTTCCTTTTTTATTAGCTTACCGTCGCGAATTGGTGTGACTTCAATACCGGTATCTTCCCTTGCTTCCTCAAGAAATTCGGTGGTGGCGTATCCGGTAGTGCCGGCGGTGATGATTCGTTCATCAATAGTTTTGCTTCCATTTTTTACGGCAACCAGAACCTGGCCACTACGCTGCGGACGGCCTTCCTGATTCAGAAGGCGCAGCCTGACTTTACCAATGGGAAACACTGGAATCAGTTTGCTGTCTTGACTGGAGTAGTGAAAGGAAAGCGGTCGCTTGCGTGAAAATCCGGAGGTTAGCCGTCGGATGCTCTCATCGATAAGCGGTCGCCTTACAGGGGGTACGTTCAGATCTTCGAGGTTGACGGTATTGCTTTCAGTGTCACGTGCAGAGGTGTGGTGGTCGGTCATCCTGCCCTCCTGTATGGTTTGTTGTGAGTTGGGCTTGATGCGGTGTCGGGTTTTTAACTTTACATCAACCTTAATTCACCGAACAAGGCTGGCAATTTTGCTGGCAATTTTGATAAGTGACTCTGGCCGTTACCCCAAACGACCAGAGTCATATTGATAAATACCCAATTTTCTTTGCGGTATATGCTGAGACATCCCGCCGTGCTCCAGAGATCTGTTTCTAGTCAGACTGGAAACTACGGAGTACAGGCAGCTCATCGAAAGGGTTGTAACCTGTTGAACTACCACCTTTAAACGTAATATCGGGATACTTTTTACGGATCATATCCTTGACTTCCTTAATCTGCTCTCCGTGCACATCCACCAGCATCAGGTACTTGCCTGCTTTAATATCCGGAAGAAAGCGGGCAATGCGGTAGTTTCTCCTGTGTGTGCCTACCAGGCCACCGGCCCAGCTGCCGAAAAAGGTAAACAGAACCAAGATGCCCAGTGCGGCCCAGATTCCCGGATTCAACCCCATCGGGTTGATGAGCTCAAGCAACAGTACAAAAACCAGTCCGCCCACGAAACCGATAATGGCTCCGCGTTCGCCATAGTGGATAATATCATAGCGCTCTATCGGGCTGGCTGTGTGAAGATTATGCTTTACCAGCTCGCCCTCGTGATTGCTGAAGATATGCTGCTGATCATAGCCCGCACCAAGGTCCTCCAGGTCTTTACTGAGCTTTTCTGTTTCCTCCCGTGTGTCTGCCAGGTAATACAAGCGACGGTATTTCA
>JAWVYU010000199.1:0-9313 GCA_033722575.1 Ketobacteraceae bacterium
AGCTCACCAGCCCGTCTTTGCCCATTGGCGGATTTTCATGGTCGCAGGGCCTGGAATATGCCATTGATGCCGGCTGGCTGAAAAATGAAGCCGACACCCGGGCGTGGTTGCAGGGACTGATTGTGAATAGCCTCGCGAATCTTGATGTGCCGGTGTTATGCCGGTTGCATGCCGCCGCTGCGGCTTCCTGCGCTGACTCTATGAAGCAGTGGAACGAAATAATCCTTGCGTCACGGGAAACCAGCGAGCTGTATCTGGAAGACACCCAGATGGGCGCCGCCCTGCGCCGGCTGTTGCTGGATCTGGGCTTTTTTACTGAGGCGGATTTTCCGGAGGCTGATATCAGTTACCTGACCGGCTTTGCCATGGCGGCAGTGAGTAAGGGTGTCAATAGCCAGTCGGCCTGTATCGGTTTTATGTGGAGCTGGCTGGAAAACCAGATTGCCGCCACATTGAAAGCCTTTCCGCTGGGGCAGACTGCCGGTCAGCGGATATTTCATGGCCTGGCAGATGATGTAGTGAATGCCGTGCAATATGGTATGGCGCTGGATGATGAACAGATTGGAAACAGCATGCCGGGTCAGATCATGGCCAGCATGCTGCATGAAGAGCAGTATTCCCGGCTGTTCCGTTCGTAACGAATAGCTTTGATATCAGGAGACAAATCAGGAGACAAAGATGAAACAAGCATTACGAGTTGGCATAGGGGGCCCTGTGGGCTCCGGTAAAACCGCATTAACCCTGAGACTCTGTGAGGCCATGCGCAAGGATTTTGATATTGCGGTGGTTACTAATGATATCTACACCAAAGAGGATGCTGAATTTCTTACCCGGAACGAAGCATTGCCGCCGGAGCGCATACGTGGTGTGGAAACCGGTGGTTGTCCCCATACCGCCATTCGCGAGGATGCATCCATGAACCTGGCGGCCGTGGCAGACTTGAATAAACAGTTTCCCAATCTGGATGTGGTATTTATTGAAAGTGGTGGTGATAACCTGAGTGCCACCTTCAGCCCGGAATTGTCGGATCTGACGATCTACGTTATAGATGTATCAGCCGGCGACAAGATACCGAGAAAGGGCGGCCCTGGCATTACCAAAAGCGATCTGCTGATTATCAACAAGATCGACCTGGCGCCTATGGTGGGAGCCTCGCTTGAGGTAATGGACCGCGACGCAAAAAAAATGCGGGGCGACAAACCTTTCATGATGACCAACATGAAAGAAAACCAGGGTGTAAAAGAAATTATCGAGTTTATCTGTAAGCAAGGCATGATTGGTCACTGAGTGCGACAAAATGTGGGTTCCGGCTCTGAAACCGGTTGGAATCTCTGTTTATATGCCACTTTATGGGGCGGCTTGTTATGTCGGATAACAGCCGCCCCTTCAATTTAAATAAAAAATACTGGCGGTAACGCCTGAATTCGTACGATTCATATCCAGTTTTGGCCGGTTATTCAAGGTAAAGATTGGTTTATGACCTTTTGGCGACACCAAACACCCTGGACTGATGTGGCTCACGTATTACTGCCTTCTTCTGGTGCTTTGCAACTTTGACGCTGCACCAAATTAGACAAAAACTAACAGCCCTTGTTTTAAAATTACGCTGAATCGCCATAAAAATCCCTTTAATCACCCTTTGGCATGAACTCTGCTTTGTAACGTTTCGTTCATACAACCAATCAAATCTCAATGGGGGGATTAATATGAAACACACCAAGCCATCCTGGCTGAAAAAAGCTGCGGCTGTTGCCACTGCCTGTACTCTTTCTGTAGGCGCATCCATGGCAATGGCAGCAGACACCATTAAAGTGGGGGTTCTGCATTCTTTGTCCGGCACCATGGCAATCAGTGAAACCACACTGAAAGACACCGTACTGATGATGGTGGAAGAACAAAACAAGAAAGGCGGTCTGCTTGGCAAGAAACTGGAGCCAGTGGTAGTTGACCCTGCTTCCAACTGGCCTCTGTTTGCGGAGAAAGCTCGTGAACTTCTGGAAAAAGAAAAAGTGGACGTTATTTTTGGTTGCTGGACATCAGTATCCCGTAAATCAGTGCTTCCTGTTATTGAAGAGCTGAACGGACTTCTGTTTTATCCGGTACAGTATGAAGGCGAGGAATCCTCCAAGAATGTTTTCTATACCGGTGCGGCGCCTAATCAGCAGGCGATCCCTGCCGTTGACTACCTGATGAATGAAGAAGGTGTCAAACGCTGGGTCCTGGCAGGAACTGACTACGTGTATCCCCGTACCACCAACAAGATCCTTGAAGCTTATCTGAAGGATAAAGGTGTCAAAGACAAGGACATCATGATCAACTACACGCCTTTCGGTCATTCAGACTGGCAGACCATAGTTTCAGATATCAAGAAATTCGGTAATGCCGGCAAGAAAACAGCAGTTGTTTCCACCATCAACGGCGATGCCAACGTGCCGTTCTACAAAGAGCTGGCTAACCAGGGTATCAGCGCCTCGGACATTCCGGTTGTTGCCTTCTCCGTGGGTGAAGAAGAGCTGTCCGGCTTTGATACCTCTCCGTTGGTGGGCCACCTTGCTGCCTGGAACTACTTCATGAGTGTTGATACCAAGGAAAACATGGAGTTCATCAAGCAGTGGCACAAGTTTACCGGCGACAAGAAGCGCGTGACCAATGACCCCATGGAAGCAACCTATATCGGCTTTAATATGTGGACCAAGGCAGTGGAAAAAGCCGGCACAACCAAAGTGGATAAAGTGCGCTCCAATATCTACGGTGTTGAAGTCAAGAACCTGACCGGCGGCACCGCCAAAATGCTGCCTAATCACCACATCACCAAGCCGGTTCTGATTGGTGAAATTCAGGAAACCGGGCAGTTTGACGTGGTATGGCGTACTGATGATCCTGTGCCCGGTGACGCCTGGACAGACCACCTGCCAGAAAGCAAGAAAATCATTTCCAACTGGAAAGATCCTAAAATCAACTGCGGTAATTACAACACCGAAACCAAAACCTGTTCCGGTCAGAATTACTAATAAGGCTTTCCTGTCTTGAGCAGTATGGGCACGTGAAAGCGTGCCCTTTTCATTCAACTTTTTATATTTGTCGGGGAACTGCATGCGCTGGCTCCTGTTGATGTTATGTGTGGCATTCTCGTCCACCGTGGTGTGGGCTGAGCAGGCCGAGCCGTTCGACTTTGAACAGACCGTTAAAGATCTGAACACAAACTCCTACAGCACCAAAGGAAAACTGGTGGAAAAGCTTGCCCTTAGTGGTGATGAGCGGGCACTGGAAATTCTCAAGATCATGTCGGAAGGCGACCTGTATGCCATCGAAGAGACCGGCGTGATCGTTAAGGGCAAACGTAAAGATTACGTGTATCAGGTGACAGATATTTTCACCGGAGAAGCACTCGGCGAATACAGTGGCCGGGATCTGGACAAGATCCGCATTAACAACCGGCTGCGCAGACAGTTACGTGGGATGATTGCCACCCTGGAACTGTCGCACCCCAAAGAAAGCATAAGGCTGGCAGCCGCGGAAAATATTATCAAAAGCCCATCAGATGAGATGCTGCCCTACCTGACTGAGGCGATAGAGAAAGAAGAAAGCAAAAGTGTCCTGGAAGTGATGGAAGCTGCCCGGGGTATTATCTGGATCAATACAGGTGATGAGGCCAAACGCCTGCAAGGTATAGAAATCATCAGCGATTTTCCACACAGGGAAGTAAAAGGTGTGCTGATGGGGCTGTTGTTCCAGGAAGAAGGCGAATATATTGAAGAAAGTAAAGCAGTTATTGCCGCTGCAGAAGCAGGCCTGAAAAAATACGAGCGTAAAGCGAATTTCTACAAGCTGGTGGAAAACCTGTTCTTTGGTTTGAGTGCCGGATCGGTGCTGTTGCTGGCTGCCGTTGGCCTGGCCATTACTTTTGGCGTGATGGGTGTTATCAACATGGCTCACGGTGAAATGATCATGATAGGCGCCTACACCACCTATGTGATCCAGCTGATCATGCCCAACTATATTGAGTATTCCCTGTTTGTGGCGATTCCTGCGGCCTTTATTGTATCCGGCCTGTTCGGTATTGCCATTGAACGGGGTGTTATCCGTTTTCTTTACGGCCGTCCGCTGGAAACACTGCTGGCCACCTTCGGTATCAGCCTTATTCTGCAGCAGCTGGTGCGCAGCGTGTTTTCGCCCCTTAATCGAACTGTGATAACGCCTGACTGGATGAGCGGTTCCTGGCAGATCAACGGCATGCTGTCGCTGACGTTCAACCGTTTGTACATCATCGTGTTCGCCGCCATCGTTTTTGTAGGGCTGATTCTGTTGCTCAAGCGCACTCACTTTGGCCTGCAGATGCGGGCCGTTACCCTCAACCGACCCATGGCCAGCAGTATGGGAATACGTACTGGCTGGGTAGATGCCATGACCTTTGGTCTGGGTTCCGGCATAGCGGGTGTGGCCGGTGTTGCCATCAGCCAGTTAACCAATGTGGGGCCCAACCTGGGTCAGTCTTATATTATCGACTCGTTTATGGTGGTGGTTTTTGGCGGTGTGGGAAACCTGTTCGGTACACTGTTTGGCGCCATGACACTGGGTATTATCAACAAGTTTGCAGAACCCTGGACCGGAGCGGTACTGGCAAAAATACTGATTCTGGTGGCCATTATTCTGTTTATACAACGCCGGCCCAGGGGCATGTTTGCCCTGAAAGGCCGCTCGGTGGAGGGCTGATCCATGGAGGCATTAAAGAAAGGCCCATTGCTGAGTTTTCTCACCGAGGACAAGGGTGGCAAGCGATTGCTGATCGCTCTGATTGCGCTCACCATTATCGTTCCTCTGTTGAATATGGGGTTGCCGGAGTCCTCGCCGTTTCATGTTTCCACCTATACTGTTGCATTGCTGGGCAAATACCTGTGTTATGCCCTGCTCGCCCTGGCGGTGGATCTGATCTGGGGGTACTGCGGTATTCTCAGCCTGGGTCATGGTGCATTTTTCGCGCTGGGCGGCTATGCCATGGGCATGTATCTGATGCGTCAGATCGGCGACCGGGGTGTGTATGGAAATCCGGAATTGCCGGACTTTATGGTGTTTCTGAACTGGAGTGAGTTGCCCTGGTACTGGTATGGCTTCGACAACGTCGGATTTGCCATGCTCATGGTGCTGGTGGCACCGGGCCTGCTGGCTTTTCTTTTTGGCTGGCTGGCGTTCCGTTCGCGGGTAACAGGGGTATATTTATCCATTATCACCCAGGCGCTTACTTACGCCATGATGCTGGCCTTCTTCCAGAATGATATGGGCTTTGGTGGCAATAACGGATTAACGGACTTCAAGGATATTCTGGGATTCAGTCTGCAGAAAGACGCCACAAAAGTTGCATTGTTTGTTTGCTCCGGAGTAGCGTTGATTCTCAGCTACCTGTTGTGTCGCTACATTGTTGCCTCCAAACTGGGTCGTGTGCTGATCGCCATCAGGGATTCAGAAAGCAGAACCCGCTTTATGGGTTACCGGGTGGAGCATTACAAGCTGTTTGTATTCACGCTGAGCGCGGTGCTGGCGGGTATTGCCGGTGCACTCTATGTGCCTCAGGTGGGCATTATCAATCCCGGGGAATTTTCTCCCATAAATTCCATTGAAATTATTATCTGGGTGGCTGTGGGAGGCCGTGGTTTTCTCTACGGGGCAGTGATTGGCGCCATTGTGGTGAACTATGCCAAAACCTATTTCACCGCTGCCTTCCCGGAAATCTGGCTGTTTATGCTGGGCGGCCTGTTTGTTCTGACAACGCTGTTTCTTCCCAAAGGCGTTGTGGGGCTGGTGGGGGATCTGCGGGAAAGACATCAGGCTTCCCGACAGAGAAAACAGGCCAGGGAATCCGGTGACAAGGATGCCGGAACGACTGTGGCGGATACCGGAGGTGAAGCATGATTACCACACAGCACATAGAGCCCACCGAAAAAGATATTCTGTATGTGTCCGGTGTCAGCGTCAGCTTCGATGGCTTTAAAGCGCTTAACAGTCTGTCCCTGTTGGTGAAGGAAGGGGAGCTACGAGCCATTATCGGTCCCAATGGTGCGGGTAAAACCACCATGATGGATGTGATCACCGGCAAGGTCAGGCCTGACTCAGGCAAATGCCTGTTCAAGCAGAAAATCGATCTGACCCAGCACGACGAAGCCGAGATTGCCAACCTGGGCATTGGACGTAAATTCCAGAAACCCACGGTGATTGAAAGCCTGACGGTATTTGAAAATCTGGAGCTGGCGCTTGAGGGGCCACGAACGGTGATGTCTTCATTATTTCACCGGCTTTCAACACAGCGGCGGGAAAAAATCGATACCACCCTCGAAACCATATCCCTAACCGACAAACGCCATGATCTGGGTGGCTCACTTTCCCACGGCCAGAAGCAATGGCTGGAAATCGGTATGCTGCTGATTCAGGAGCCGGATCTGCTGCTGGTGGATGAGCCTGCCGCCGGAATGACGGACCATGAAACCGAAGTGACTGCTGAACTGCTGAAAAGCATTGCCGGTGAGCGCTCGGTGGTTGTTGTGGAGCACGACATGGACTTTATCAAGGCGCTGCAAAGCCCGGTTACCGTGCTTCATGAAGGCAGTGTGCTGGCGGAGGGCAGCCTGGAGGCGGTTCAGAATAACGAACGAGTCATTGAAGTGTATTTGGGGCGCTGAGTATGTTGCATGTTAAACGAATTGATTTGTTTTACGGCGCCAGCCAGGCTTTGAAAAAAGTCAGCCTTGAAGCTGAGCAGGGAAAGGTCACCTGTGTCATGGGCCGTAATGGCGTGGGCAAAACGTCTTTGATGCGCGCCATCGCGGGGCATCAGGGTATTGCGTCAGGCGAAGTGGAATGGCAGAACGAGGATATTTCCAGGCTGCCCTCCCATGAGCGCGCCAAGCGGGGTATTGCTTATGTACCGCAGGGGCGCGATATCTTTTCGCAGCTCACCGTGCTTGAAAATCTCAAGGTGGGCTTTGGTTTGTTGCCCAAATCCGAGCGTACCATCAGCGAGGAAATCTATGAGCTGTTCCCGGTACTCAAAACCATGCTCAAGCGCCGGGGTGGCGATTTGTCCGGCGGCCAGCAACAGCAGCTAGCCATTGCCAGGGCGCTGGTAACCCGGCCTGCATTACTGATACTGGATGAACCCACCGAGGGTATTCAGCCTTCGATTATCAAGGACATTCAGCGGGTGATCAGCCTGCTCCGTGATCGCGGCGATATGGCTATCGTACTGGTGGAGCAGTATTTCGACTTTGCGCAGGCGCTGGCGGATCGCTACATGGTTATGGACCGCGGTGAGGTGGTACTGGCCGGCACCGGCGCTGATATGAAAGAAGATGAAGTACGCCGCTATATATCGGTCTGAATACGGCGGGTGCTTTGGCATCAGGGTTGCCAACAGAAAACCGCAAAAACCGGCCGTTTCGTGCCACTCCTGCACGCAGTAAAGCCTGGAGGTTTTTCCAGGCTTTGTGCTCTTCTTTTCACTTGTCTGCTGGCAGGCGTTCAGTGCTGTTACTGCAAACCCACTAATGATGGTTGACTGGTGTAGCTGCAGGGCTCCCATAAATGACTGCCTTGTATAAAAGTTGTGTCGTTTAAACGTTGTTTCGGGCAGTTGCGCCCATTATCCTAAGCCGCAGCAATCCGCCCGCAAGCTGTTAACAGGAAATATCATGGTAACCATTATTCATCGTTCGCTGGTTTTGCTTGTTATATCCGCATTGAGCCTGCCTGCGTTGTCCGCCGACTTTCGCGTAAAGGCGGGCGAAGACGTCACCATCAGCCAATCCCAGACCCGCCTGCAAGTTGATCAGTTTATACTGGAAGATGGTGCCACCATCCGCTTTGCACCCGGCGTGAAACGCTGGCAGGTAAGCGCAGCTCACACGGAAGTTGGCGAAAACGTCACCATTATGGGTACCGGCTCCGCGGGTGCCGATGGTGCACCCGGGGACGATGCCAAAGGTCAGGCGCCGGAATGCGAAGACGGTAAAGCGGGCAAGCCGGGCAAGCCTGGTGCAGCGGGCGAGGCAGCCGTCGTGATCGCCATGAATCTGAAAATTTCCCGCTGGGGTTCCATGACCATCGACACCCGTGGTGGCGCGGGTGGTACCGGTGGCGAAGGCGGCAAAGGCCAGCAGGCCGGTGAAGTGGACAAGTGCAGCCAGACCCGGGGCGGCCCCGGTGGTGCCGGAGGGGATGGCGGTGACGGCGGTAACGGTGGCAATATCCGGATCCAGTACAGTTATCTTCCCGGCAGCCAGCTGAACAGTGCGCTGGACAACAGGCTGACCCTGAAGAACCAGGGTGGCTCCGGTGGCGCAGGTGGCAAAGGTGGACCCGGTGGAGAAGGCACTGACGGACACTACATTACCATGCGGACGCTCACCGGCAGCAAAAAATGGGTTCCTGGCGGGAAAGAGGGGCCGGAGGGGCCCGATGGAAAAGCAGGCAGAACCGGCGTTGACGGTCAGCTACTCATTGAAGAGGACCTTTCCGGGCTTCTGGATCAAAGCGTGCAACAACAGAGTGCACAGGTGGACCAGATTCGCCAGCAACTGAAGCAGGAACTGGCAAAAGAAACCGCACGAATGGCTGCCGAGGCTGCACAAAAACAACAGCAACTGCAGGCGCAGAAAGCCGTATTGCTGGAGCGTCTGAAACAGGCAGGTGAAGGAGGTGCTGGTGGGGGCGCCGCCGGTACTGACCTGCACAAACAGATGCAAAAGCTCAAGGCAACACAAGCGGATCAGGCAGAAAAAATCCGCGACCTTGAACAGCAGGTGTCTGAGCTGAAAAGCCTGCTGCAGAAGGCTTTATCGCAATAAAGCCGGTATAATCCCGGGCTCGTAACGGGCCACCCGGGCAATGATTACGCACACGGCCATTTTGCATCAACCACTGCCCTGTTGGCCGATCCGGGATGCCGGATTCAGGGTGGATTTTTTACTCCTGTTGGCGTTCTGCAACGTCGCAATAACCCTCAGGTGAACCTGAATCTGCGGTCTGCATTTCTTTGCATCAGTACCTCCGCGGAGAGGCCCTTGAATGGTGCGTCACATTTTGGTGCACGCACCAAAATACTGCGTTTATAGTCCAAAAGGCCTGTTTCAAATGCGAAATCTTCTCAGTAACCTGGTCTGATTGTTTAATAAATGATCGTTTTGGGCGGTCTGTTACAGAATTAAGACATTGGCACAGAAGGTGCAACCCCCCCCAGTGAACTTTATCGAAGGTAGATTTACCTTTTTTTAAACAAACCTGATTGGGGGTTAAATATGCTTAACAAAACTTCAAAAGCCGTTCG
>JAWVYU010000200.1:0-9288 GCA_033722575.1 Ketobacteraceae bacterium
GAATCGGTGTTCATGATCGATCAGAAAGGGTGTTCATGATGGGCCAGAATATGCAGCAGAGAAAGCGTTTACCCGGGTGAAAGATGAAATGGAACTCAACGCATGGTGTGACCATTACCTTTCTCCACGACTCTTTTCCCGCTTTCAGGCGGCGATTCGAAAGGGACGGCAACGCAGGAAAGAAAACCTGGCTCGCAAGAAGCAAGTCACCTTGACGCCAGCAGCATGGAATATCTTGCGAACGATTGCGGATAAGGAGGGCCTGGAGCTATCAGAAGTCATCGAAACACACCTGAAAAACCGGTATCGCCGGTATCTTGATTAAATCGTGACAAGGTCACGCGATGGCTTGAACGATAGATTATGGCCCGGGGAACACGAAAGCCGGTGTGTGCGGACCACGATACTCTTGCCTCTGCTTCCGGATTGGCTGGATAGAGTATCGGGCATCCGCATCATATAGCCATTCTTCCGGCCGATCACTCGTGCCCGAGACTTTTAGCGCTAGGCAACCAATGGGAAGGCCCACTACAGATGCTGATCCCCCTCCCTAAAATTGGCCACCTTAAAAAACCGGATTCCGGTATAGGCGTTCTCTAAAAAGTATTTCACGACCCGCTTGTGAGCGAATACATAGGCTGTCGCGGCACCATCCATCTTGAATAACAATCGCTTTTCTTCCGGTATGGCATCAAGAACCTCCGGGTTCAGAGAATATTTGTCGATCATGGCGTCAGTATCATCGTCGTCATCCAAATATTCGTATTCGGATGAGTTGCGATCCCAGCAATCGAGTTCACCATAAAAATTGAGATACCAGTAATTATCGTGCCATACATCGTGATCATCAATCACCACAGCCGGATGTAGCTGCATCGACTCAATGTCAAACTGATCCAGGAAAGGCTTGATGGAATCTCTGACCACGAAACTGGCTCCATCAAACATTACGTCGGAGACAACCCGCTTATCACCTGTCCGTGCATCCCTCTCCTTAAAGCCATTAACAAAAAATACGGGCTTTCCGCTGGTCAGGCGTTTGTAATGGTAGCTCCGTTCAGAGGTCTCTGTTGTAGGTGAAAGGAACACCTGCGTGGGCGTGTATTCCGTTTCGACAATGTAGTATTCGTCGTCATATCTGCTCATCAGGCTCGCCAGCCCCTAATAGGAAAATTGCATTATAGGTGCTGATCCCCCTCTCTGAATTCAGCTACCTTGAAGAAGCGCACGCCCGTATAGGCGTTTTCCAAGCAATGTTTTACAATCCTTTTATGGGCGAAAACATAGGCTTTTTTTGCCCCATCCATTCTGAATAATAGGCGCCTTTCTTCCGGTATGGCATCCAGTATCTCTGGATCGAGGGCATATTGCTTAATTTCAACGGCTTTGCTTATTCTGTTTTCACGGGACCGATAATCAGACCGTTCTCTGTCCCAGCAGTCGAGTTCACCATAAAAATTGAGATACCAATAACTGTCATGCCACACATCATTGTCATCAATCACAACGGCCGGATACAGCTGCATTGAATCAATCTCAAACTGGTCAAGAAAAGCTTTGAGTTGTTCGTTTACCACAAGGCTGGAACCGTCAAGCATAATATCCGTAACTGATCGCTTATCACCCGTTCTTGCATCTCTATCCTTAAATCCATTTTCAAAAAACACAGGCTCTCCGCCTGTCAGGCGTTTGTAACGAAACTTTCTATAAGGTGTGTTTTTTGTTGGAGACAAATGAAATTGCGTGGGTGTGTAGTAGGTGCCTACAATATAGTAATCGTTGTCGTACTGACTCATCGTCCGACCCTTAATCTGTATCTCTTTTCACTGTTTCTTCGGGTAATTGTTTTCGGGAACTGGCCGTTCCTGAATTTGGGGTGCTCCTCTCCTTCGTGACCTCTCATAGAGGCGCACTCTGCGCTTTCTTCCTGGTGTTCATTAACATCGATACAATTACCACAACCGGTCTTCTCGCCTTTCCTGAAAGCGCCATGCACTGGCGTTAAGGGTATCTCGAAATCGCTAATAAGATCCAGGATATCCTCGCTGACTTCATCGACGATATCCTGTACCTTGATTCCTGACTTTTTACAATCATTATTGCAATCATCGATTTCCCTCTCCACGAGCTGGAGCCTTGCAGCTACTTCGAGATGGTAGTTAATCGGGTGGGCATCGTCGCTATCATTATCCTGTTCATTCGCGTAGCCATAGTGATTCCCCCGGTGAAGCTGCACCTCAAGGTGACAGGCGCCCGGCAATGTAGCGGGCAATAAGACGAGATTATTGAGCAAATTGATATCGTATCCACCGTGCTCAAGTATGGAACTCATCTTTGAGAGTTTCACGCTTTCACTTGAAACAAGGTGATGGGCTTCCATATGGATCCCTTGGTTAATGGGGTGGCCGGCGTCACGCCCAACTGCTTTGATAATAGTTTGTCGGTAGGTGCTACTCTTTTTTGATGCAATTCCTTTGCTCATTTTAGCTTTACCGCGTTCTTTGTTCTATCAATATAGAGACCGAAAATCTCTCGTCAGGGCATTGATTTAGAATCTTTTTGGATCATCGTGTCAGTGGGCAAGCATGCTGGTGCGGCTACTAGGATTCGTACACCTTCCAACAAGTAATGTCCCCAATCCACCGATATAGCGATTAAACGACAGGCCATCGAGATCCTTGTAAATCTCTATCACCTGAAGCATAGGTTGCTCATCTTGGGTGCCCGTAGACACAACTCTGAATCCCTCTAAGGGGTGATGAATGATGTGCTGGTAACCCGTGGTTGGATAAGCGCCAGTGATGTCACCGGTTCGCTTGACTACAAACTGCTTGTTGATCTGGCTCAGGGCGAGTGTGGGTCGATAGATCGAAACGCCATCCGCTCCAGGTTCTACCATATCCCGGATTTCGCAGCGGTAGTCTGCATAAGTCAATGAAGAAAACAGCAATAACAGAGGTAAAAATCTCATATCCGACACCCTTCGGAGAGTAAATGAGGCCCCGGGGGGCCTCTACCGTGCCGCCCGAAAGCGGCTGATCCACGATAGCTCACCAAGGAAGGAACTTTTAAGAAACCCGGCTTGCCAAAGCTAGACTGGCGTAACGTAAAAAATGACGGAAAATCGGGCTACACGGACTACAAGCACCAATTAACCTTTGCGCCTCCACTATAAGGCACCGCCAACTGGTTTTTGATAAGCTGAGCACCGAGGCTTTGATTATCAAGGTAGACATCCGCCAATAGCCGGAAGTATTTGCCCCGTTGGATGTTCCTCAGCTCAATCTTTTTTGCGGATCTCAGCTTTTCCACGGTAAATTGCTTCGCCTGCCGGGCCAAACGCTTCTCGGCGTCGCACTTACCGCGTAATTCCGGGGTGTCGATCCCTTGGACGCGAATGGGAATGCGCTCCCCAATGATGGCCGGCCAGTCTTTAATGGTCGCTCTGAAGGTATCGCCGTCATAGATACTGGTGACTTCCGTTACCAAGACATCACCGTAGACTTTGTCATTGATGCCAGCAAGAACGGGTGAAGCAAGGCTGCACCATACAAGCAAGGCTAGGTATTTCATGATAACTCCAGTGTCTCTTGAGTAGTGTCCAGGGGAATAATCCGGGGTTTGCCTGCTTCCCATATGCCATAGACTCCAGCTGTGACCAAACAACCCTGGAGGTACTGGCCAGATTGAAGTGATACCCATTGCGGGAAATCTTCGGTTAGGGAGTAACGCTGGATGCCTATTTTGACAGGGCTTCCCGGACTTTCTCTAGCTGCCTGTAAAGAAATATAACCTAGCCACCGCAGATACCGGAATTCGCTGCCCTTCCCTGCTTTCAGTTTCACCGGTACATGCGCTCCAGTGGCATCCGCCTCAAAAGTCTCACTTCGGTAATTAATATTGAATTGCAGGAGCCCCATCGTCAAAAAACACATTGTAAGATATTGTATACTATAATTATATACAGTATTGTGGGCTGAGGAAATAATAAAAACATCAGGGAACTCTGTCTTATTCATCAATCAGGAGTTCTGCAATGACTTCCAGTATCCATTTTAACCACTCCCTTCAGATTACGACCCGGCAGGAAGTTGAGAACCTGCCGGGTTATCAAGTCGATAACCCTGTCTCTTCAGTTGATTACCTTGGTTATGTGGCACCTTTCCACTTAGCGGATGAGATTGAGTGCTGCTACAAAAAACCCAACGGCGCCCTGTGCCGTCAACGGCATAAAAAAGGCTCGGTCATATTGCTGAAAAATGGGAGTCTTGGTGTGATCGGCCAATGTTGCCGTAAGAATTACTTTCCGGAGGAAAATTCCATTCATGCCGATCATCGGAAGGTGTGGAATGATATACAAAGGCAAAGAAGGCTCAAAGCCTTGGCTGATTTGATTACGGGCCGTGAGGAAAACCAACAATTGATTCAGGCGCTGAATGGCAAGCTGACCATGTTGCAAGAGCGAGTGGAAGCGGTTCTGAGGTGCTTGCCGGAGCGCATCGTGCAGCTAATTCAGGATAGGATAAAAAGTGAGCGGCTGTCGGTGGACATTAATGCAGTGACCTATAAACGCTGGATTGATGAAAATGGACGGGAGCAGCAGGAAAAGCGTACCACCCCTTATACAGTTGGGTCTCTAGCACCTTATAATATCCTGGTATCGTCGGACTTTAGGGCTTTACGTCGGGCGTTGAACGATGTTGAGCTGGCCTATGATGAGGGGGCGGAATTATTGCGAGAGGATCCCCACAAGGATCAAATTCATAAGATTACACAGCGTATTCGTGAGCTATCAAAGATCGATAAAGCCATCGATAAGCTGACCTCATCCGTGTCAGGGTTTTGCCAGCAAAATCATCTTTGCCTGCTCTACCTCACTGATCAGAAATCTGATGCAGTGAAGCTTGCTCGTGCCGTGATGGAGTTGCAAGGCCAGCCAGGCGGGCGCGAAGTAGCGAAATCCTGGTTGTGTGAGCAACGAGAGCAGTTAGCGAAAGCAATAAGTTGTGACAAGATAGAGATTCCTTAGTACGTGTTTTGCGTACTAAGCCCTTTGGACAGTGGTGAGCTGCCATCACAAGAAGTGATGGCTGTGATTACGCAGCTCATTGCGAGGTAACACCGCTAACAAAGAAGATTAGCAGCAGTACCATGAAGTATTTCGTCATCATTATAGGGTTTACGCTTTTCCTGGCTGGCGGATGGGCTGTAAACAGTGGGCGTATATTTTTCGGTGGCATGGTCTATCGTGAAACTGATCGTCAAAACTTTTATGCAGGAGTGCTCGCATATCTGTCTGGAGGAATATTTCTGATGTTCTGCGGTTCGTATTTATAGATAGGCCATTCCTATATTTACCTGCTGCCAGAGGGCAGCCTTTCCAGCAGCCACAGGCTGCCCCCCTGTGTCACCATTAGAACGTTTTCGTGATTTTCAGTAAACATTCCTGCTCAGCCACTCGGATTACGGCACCGGGAGGCTTTGGTACATACCTGCTTTCATTATCAATCAGAGTCTCAGTCACATCACTCAACGCCCTGCCTGGTGTCGTCGTCCCCGCCGGGGTTAACTCGGCAATGGCACCCAAGGCAGCTTTGGTGCTGGCTACCATGACCTCCCCTGCCCTGTCTCTGATCAGCTTTCCATGGAGGCCTGCCGTCTGATCCAGTGAGTGGACAGACGCTTCAATCTTGATTTCTTCCCCGTTGGGGAGCCTGGCATTCACGGTGAAGGCCTCCATTTTTTCATCGGCCTCATTGACATACTTTTGAGCAAAAAGCACCGTGTAGGCCGGTAAATCCCGGTATTTGCCGAAAACGGCCTCTTTGGTTTCGAACTCTATCAGGCCTCGCTCAGCACTGGAGACAGGCCGCATTAATCTGGCTTTGATCCAGGTGCCAACGGGGATGCCAAACCGCGTTGCATCCCTTTCCAGTACGCCGGCTACCGTTTTGTTACTACTGCTACGGTTGGTGGGTGGTCGGTAAATAAAGCTTGGGGCGCTAGCTGTCTGACTGGGCGCGTTGCCTTTGGGGTTGCCGTATTTGGTGGCTCGATGAGATTCCTCACCGGCTGCTTTTGGCGGGGCACTGGGTTCCACGCGATCATCGCCATTTTGGTACTTGGTGGCGAGTTTGTCGGGATCATCCTCCTGCTTACTATCGTCCTGATCGGCAGTGCTCTTTTGTCTTGGACCCGATTCAAGCATAGCGAACTCTTCGTTTTGCGCCAGCTGGCAGAGAATCGCTTGCTGTTCGCCGCTCCATTGACCGGGGATCAGGCGATTTTCCGTGGTGACGCAGGCTGGAATCAGATCCCCTCCAATGGTCAGGGCGGGGCTCACTTTGCCATTGGGCAGTAAAATGCCTTTAACGTAGTTCCCGTCGGGAAGCTTAAAATACAAGTCGTCTTCCTGCAGCAGCTTCAGGCTTTCTGGATCCCCCCGGGAGGCTTTCAGTCGCTCTCCGGCGGAGCGGCGTAGTTGCTCGCTCGACTTGAAATAGCTTCGGAGCTCGTCGGCGGACACATAGCCGTTAGCCAGGAGGGATGAACTGTAGATTAGGGCAAGCAGCGTGATAAGCGTTCTTACCATATGAATACCCCCACTCCTCTATCTGTGGTGAATTCCAATTTCAGCTCTTTCGCCTCGCTCATCATGGTATCCGTCGACGCATAGCTGCATTTGTTGACCGAGTCGGCTTTCAGGGTTCCCGGACATTGCAGGCTACCGACGACATGGTCAGACCCCCCTTTCCGCATTGCCGCCAGGTTAACACTGTTCAATTTGATATCTTTAGTTGAGCGATTCTCTAACTCAAACAGGAGAACGCGATACTTGTCGCCATAGGAAAGAATCGAATCCACATAGATAATCAGGCGCGTGTCGTTAATATCCAGATCATCATCGATCTTGAAGGACTGGTAGTCGGGCTCTTCCAGGGCCATGGCCGCTACATGCTTCAAGGACTGCTGCGCGGCAATACGGTCCAACTCCGATAGCTTTTCCTGGTAGCTGGCTTCCAATTGCTGTTTGGTCTTATTGATAATGTTTTCGATTAACAGCTCTCGCTCTTTGTCATCAATGTTGAAGACGACATTGGAGACATGCTTACGGACATCATAGGTGGTGCGCAGCGCGATGGATAAGTGGTAACCGCCAATGGAGATAAACAGGTTGCCGAGATAGGTTTCGCTGTTTTCCCCGGGTTTTCCTATGATGCTGATGGTGTTCTGTCCCACCAGCAGAGCCTTGATTTCCTCGCTCTTGTGGGGAACGTTAAAACCGTCATCGTTGGTCAGCCGTATTTTCAGGCTGGGCGTTAGATCGGGATTATCCAACAGGAAGGGAAAGATAAGCTGGGTTCCGGCGTCTGGCAGGATATCCAGCGTTAGTGCGGTGAACGCCTGAAGCTGGACATGCTTGAATTGGGGTGTCAGCGTATTGACCGCCCAAGTCGGCGTGACCAGTAACAACAGCGCAAGAAGGCTCAGTTTCTTCATTCGACAACATCCCATGTATTGTTCACCCGTATGCCCAGCGGGTTATAGGTGGTTCGTTCCGTTAGAGACGCCACCACGTTAATCTTGAATTCCTGCCCTATCGGTTCCTGGTTGGGGGTTTTACATAGTACCTCTCCTGCCAGGGTGGCTTCCGCCAGGTAATCCAGTGGTTTACGCGTCAGTCGGGTTTCCTCTTCGGAGAAAATGATTTCCGTGTCCTTGCACCCATATTTCTCGATGCGGGTGGCGTATAGGTTCTGCTCATAGTCTGCCAGGCGCTGTTCCGCCAGTTCCGGGGACATATGATTCAGGCATATCGCCAGGTCTTCATACACGCTCAATTTGTTAACGGAGGTGCATTTCGCCACCCACTTTTTCAGATCCGCCAGCACTTGATCATCGGCACGTAATCGCGCTTCGTCGAAAATCACCTGTCCTACGACCTTCCCGTCATGGGTCGCCAGCACCTGCTTTTCGGAGAGCCCGATGATCAGGTTCTGCGTGATGAGCACGAGTAGTAATATGGCAGCCACGATCCAGCCGAAAGCACCGAATCGGGCGGCTTTGATCACCAGGTCATCTGACGGGGATAGCCCGGTTTTATGTTTTAGCTTGATATCCTCTGACATGATGAACTTCCTTACGATTTAAGCTGGCGTTGGCGGTGGATAATGGCACCGCGACGTGCCTGTTTCCGTTTTCTGATTTGCTCGGTGACCTGCTCCGGTGTGCGTAATGGCTCCTGAGACTCCGAAGACGTTGGTTGGTTGTTTTGTAGTTGCTGCTGTTCGTCCATGCTGGCTCGTTGAGCACCCTGACCAGGGGTTGCTTTCGTCTCCGTTGGGGCTGACCGTTGGCTGATGGGCGTCGAACGGATTGTGTTGCTTTCCGTGGCGGGCTGTGAGGCCGCAGGCTTTTCCGCAGTCCGAGGGCTGCTTTGTGCGGGATTAGCAGCGCTGTCCAGGTTGGCGGCGGGACTGCTTGTGCCGCGTTGTCCGATGGACCAGTTGCCGCTATCCAGTGCCTGGCTACCGGAGCCACCCGAACCAGAGGTCATGTTTTTCATATTCCGCAGACCGCCAGCGAGATCCCTGGAAACATTGGCTCCCACCGTATTCGTTTTATTGGCAATGGAACGGCCGGCCAGTACCCCGGCGGAAATACCCGCGGCACCGAAGGAGGCAATCATGCCCGTCACATTGCCCGTGCCATTCGCCAGACCCTGGGCAATGAAGGGCGCGGAAATAGTCGTGGCGACCAGAATCATGTTGATAATGGAAAAGGCCCCCATGTAGAACACCAGGGTGCCGAGGGACCAGGATTCAATGCTGTCTATGCCCATCCCGCTGTTCTCGATCATGACGGAAAATGAACCGGCGATCAGGTACATCAAAAAAGCGTCGATTATTGGCCAGATCAACGCAATGATGCACATGGTTTTGAAGGCGGACAGCTGTTTCAGGCCTGTGGTGATGGACATGGGAAGCGCCACGGATCCCCAAAACAGGCAGAAGGAGACCAGCCCCGCATGGGCAATTCGCATGGCCAGTATGGAGAGGATCAACACACAGAACGTTACTGCATAAGCGATGGTGGCGAAGGCGGCATACACAGAGTCATAGACATCGCTCCAGGAAAACTCGTATTCCTTGCTCAGCAAGCTGGACATGATGTTATCCAGTTGCATGGCCATGGTGCGGATGCTGTCGGACGTATCGATCAATCCGTAAATACTGTTAAAGAAATTGATAATCAGCCATGCGAACGCGAAGTAGAGTCCCAGGGCTA
>JAWVYU010000201.1:0-9263 GCA_033722575.1 Ketobacteraceae bacterium
GGCAAGCCCCAACCCGTGCCCGGGCGTTTGCTCGTCGAGTCTTAATCCTCGTTGGCCCAGGTTGGCCATGTCGTTCGCTTCTACCCCAGGCCCATCGTCTGCGACAACTATTTTTGTCAGATCATCACTTTGCTCTAAAGACAGCTCTACGTAACGTGCGGACCACTTGCCCGCATTATCGAGAAGGTTTCCCATTATTTCGTTCAAATCATGCTCTTCAACCGGCCAGCGGGTTTCCTCGGGAAGAGAGCTCGATAGTTCAAAAGATTTATCCGGGTACAACCGGCTCAGCATCCACAGAAGATCCCGGGCCTGCTTCAGAGGATAGGCATTTTTTCCTACCTGTGGTCCTGCAAATCGACTACGGCGTATTTCAGCTTCAAGTTGTTTGTCGAGGTCGCTTAGCCGCGATGCCATTTGGTGTCTCAGATCGTTGTCGATAGGACGGCTGCTGTCCTCCAGGATTTGTTGTACTGCTGCGATGGGAGTTTTTACGCTGTGGGAGAGATTCGCGAAGGCTTCCCTTGAACGCTCCAGTCGCTGATCCAGAGAGTCGAGCAACTGGTTAAGCTGCTGAACGAGAGGGTCAAATTCTTCGGGGGGCTGTACATTGATCCGCGAGATCCCGCCATCCTGCAGCCTCTTTAACGCAACTTGAAGTGTGACAACAGGGCGCATGGATAATGTCACACCAAACCAAATCACAATAACCAGAAGCACGATCAGCAAAATGGAGACAATGGCTGTCCAGGCGTGCAACTCGGCCTGACTGCGCTTTAAAGCGCCAAGGTCTTCGGAAACAATAACCACGATGGGTATTTCGCCGACCTGGAATGACTTTCGATAGGCAAGGATATCTGAAGGTGCGCCAGCGATTTCTGCGTTGTGTGCACGAAGGGTTCCATCCTGCCCGGATTCAATCAGGGGCATTAACAGTGGCGCCCAAGCATCCGGTGAGATGATGGTCCCGGAAGGTGAATGTATGGCAAAGGCGTGATGAAAGACCTCCTGAAAGTAGTCACCGGTCTGGAGAGAATCGACTCTGCCATCCGAGTCTCGAATTTGGTGTTCCAGGAACGCCACTTCGTCCGTAAGCCGGCTTCCAACGAATTCCCGGGACATTCGGTCCAGCAGCAGACCATGGACCACCCATGCAAGGGCCATCAGGCCAATGCCTGCGGGTAGCAGCAGGGCAAGCAAAGTTCCCTTGACTGACGTCGGTTTTCTAAACGGCGTCATTGAACAGATACCCCTGACCGCGTCGAGTTGAGATGGCTTCACTGCCTACCAGCTTCCTTAACCTGCGAATATAGGCCTCGATGACGTTTTCACTCGGGTTGTCATTCAGGTTGTAGAGCTGCTCCATCAGCTGCTCTTTTGAAAAAACATGGCCAGGGTGGCTCATCAGGCAGCGCAACAGACGGAACTCAGTGCCGGTCAGGGCGTGCTCTATGCCATCGTCCACTTTCAGGATTTGTCGATTTTCGTCCAGCTCAAAGCGACCGGCCTTTACCGTTGATTTGACTCTGCCATCGCTTCTGCGCACGATCGCGTTAAGGCGGGCGATCAATTCTTCCGTTTGAAAAGGTTTGGCCAGGTAGTCATCTGCCCCGGCCTTCAGACCCTTTACCTTATCCTGCCAGTCACCCCTCGCGGTCAGGATCAATACTGGACAACTGACTTTGTTCATTCGCCACTTTCTTAGCACGTCCAGACCATTGCCATCCGGCAGGCCCAGGTCCAGAACGATCACTCGGTAATCTTCCTGCTCACCCAGAGTCGCTGCTTCTTTTGCCGTATGGGTTGAATCAACACTGAACCCCGATTTCCCCAACTGACCGCTTAACCCATCAGCCAGCAAACGGTCATCTTCAACGAGCAGTAAACGCATGATTCTGTCCTTTTTGGAGATTACACGGGATACCAGTGTCATTGATCAAACTGAATTCAGCCTGAACTAAAAATAATTTTATATTTTCAGAAAGAATTCAGGTTGGTGCGCGATGATATCAATCGTTTACTGGCATTGCTCAATTTTATGAGCGATCCGAATGGCGTTCCAGAGCACATTATTTCATAGGAGAAGATCGGATGAATGCATCAAAGTTTTTGGTTGTGGTTGCTTCGATGTCGATGTCTGCGATGACTTTCGCAGCGGGTGCTCATGGTGGTGGACATGGGAATGGCGCTGCGAGCGGTGAACCGGGCAAAGTTTCAGAAGCCAACCGGACGATTACCGTAGAGATGTATGATAACTATTACGAGCCGGAAAAAATTGAAGTGAAGCCCGGAGAAACGGTGCGTTTTGTCGTGGAAAACAAAGGCAACCTCGTGCATGAATTCAACATCGGTACCCCTGCGATGCACGAGGGCCACCAAAAAGAAATGCAGATGATGGTAGAGCATGGCGTCATTCAGGGCGGTAAGCTCAACAAAAAGATGATGGAAATGGATATGGACAATGGCCAGTCCATGAAACACGACGATCCCAGCAGCGTATTGCTGGAACCTGGACAGAGCAAAGAGGTTGTCTGGAAGTTCACTGAAAAAAGCAACATCGAATTTGCCTGCAACGTACCCGGGCACTATCAGTCCGGAATGTATGGAGAAGTGAACTTTAAATAAGTCCGGTTTCTGACAGAGAGCGAATTTCCGGGCTGGGATTGTCTCCCCGGCCCGGTCTTCTTGTGGTGTGATTTGGAGTAAAGCACATGAAAATACGCCTACTAACGGGGATTTTGAGCCTGTTTATGCCGACTTTGGTTCTGGCCGGCGAATACGACCTGACGGTCGACCGGGTCACGATTGATACCGGCGACTTCGTAAAACAGGGTATCGGGTATAACGGAAAGTCACCGGGGCCAGTACTGCGTTTCAAGGAAGGTGAAAAAGTCAGGATCAACGTGACCAACAACCTGGATGAAATGACGTCTATTCACTGGCACGGTCTGATACTTCCTTTCAGCCAGGATGGGGTGCCTGGCATCAGCTTTCCGGGCATAAAGACAGGAGAGACCTTTACCTACGAGTTTCCGATTGTTCAGGCCGGCACCTACTGGTTTCACAGCCATTCCGGTTTCCAGGAGCCTGACGGTGCCTTTGGTGCCATTGTTATTGAACCTGATGGGCGGGAACCGCATTCATACGACCGGGAATATGTGATTCAGCTGACCGACAAGCACCCCCATTCTGGTGACCGGATCATGCGTAACCTGAAGATGATGCCCGATTACTACAACCGACAGCAGCAAACCGTCGGTGAGTTTTTCTCGGACGTTTCTGAAAAGGGCCTGATGAGCACTCTCATGGATCGCCTGGCATGGGGCGGCATGCGGATGATGAAAGCGGATGTGGAGGATCTGCAGGGATTCACGGGTATGATCAATGGCAAGGGGCCAAAGCAGAACTGGACCGGGTTGTTTGAACCCGGCGAACGCGTCCGTCTGAGGTTCATCAACTCCTCAGCCATGACCTATTTCGACGTGCGTATTCCCGGTCTGGAAATGACAGTGATTCAGGCGGACGGCAACAACGTTCAACCGGTTAACGTAGATGAATTCCGGATTGGTGTCGCGGAAACCTACGACGTCATAGTCCAGCCGAAGGAGGCACAGGCCTACACTGTATTTGCAGAGTCCATGGGGCGCTCAGGTTATGCCCGGGGAACATTGGCGCCGGAAGAGGGCATGGAGGCTCCGGTGCCTTCATTGCGTGAGCCTGCCCGTCTGACCATGGCGGATATGGCCGGAATGCCGGGAATGGACCACGGAGGCATGGACCACGGCAGTTCTGATGAAATGGATCACGGCAATATGAATCAGTCTTCAATGTCTGGCATGGATCATTCTGGAATGGATGGCATGGAAGACAAGAAGGGTGCATCAATGGCTGGAATGGATCACGGCGCAATGATGGCAGGGGAGGGGGAGACCAGTGATCCCTTTTACGCCAAGGGGAGTGGCCTGACGCCAGTGGCGGCCAATGGTGGCCGGTTCCTTTCCTACGCCGACCTGAAAGCCCGGGAGCCGCTTTATGAAGACCGTGAGCCCACCCGGGAAATCGAGCTTCGGCTGACGGGCAACATGGAACGCTATACCTGGAGCATCAATGGTGTGAAGTACGAAGATGCCGACCCCATTCGGCTCCAGTATGGCGAACGGGTTCGCTTCAAATTCGTTAACGAAACAATGATGGCGCACCCCATGCACCTCCACGGCATGTGGTCGATTCTCGACGTGGGTGCCGGTGAACGAAACCCCATCAAGCACACCGTCAGCGTTCAGCCTGGCACGACCCTGTATATGGAAACTGAGGTTGATGCGCCGGGTCAGTGGGCATTCCACTGTCACCTTTCCTACCACGCGGCATCCGGTATGTTTCGCAAGGTGATTGTTGAAGGCGGACCTGAATCGACTGAGGGCAATGCCGAGGTTGAAACGCACTCTGGAGGTGACGCATGAACCGGTTCCGATTTCTGATCACCGTCAGCCTGATAGGCACAATCATTCTGCCTGGGGCTGTAACGGCCAGGGAAATGATCACGGACACCACTGAGCGGAAACAGCCTCTCGTTGTCTGGGGCGTGCAGTTTGAAGAGCTGGAATACCGCTACAGTGACGACGATGAAGAGCTGGGCGTCTGGAACGGAGACGTTTTCTACGGAACGGATGAGTGGAAAATCCGGTGGCTGACGAAAGGGGAGTACGCCATTGAGGAGCAGGCCTACGAGGAGCTGGAAAACCAGCTGGTCGGGCAGGTTCCCATTTCCAGCTTCTTTGACGCCAAAGCCGGCATCCGATTTGATACACCTGAGGGGCCAGACAGGACTTATGCGGTTCTCGGTGTGGCGGGGCTGGCGCCACAGTGGTTCGAAGTGGATGCCAGTCTCTACCTGAGTGACGAAGGGGATACCTCCGCAGAACTCGATGCAGAGTACGAGCTGCTGCTGACCAACTACTGGATCCTCTCAGCCACGCTGGATGCCGCTGTGGCGTTCAGCGAGGACCGGGAGATTGGTGTCGGCAAAGGGCTCGTTTCCACCGAAACCGGCCTTAGGGTGAGCTATGACCTGGTCGGTCGTGCATTCTCCCCTTATGTGGGTGTGGTGCATGAGCGTAAGTACGGCGATACCGCTGACTTTGCCCGGGCCGATGGGGGCAGTATGGAAGACTGGTTTGCCGTGGTCGGCGCTCGAATCGCCTTCTGACTCCGGTTCCAGAATGAAAAAAGGGGTGCTTCTACTCCTGCTCTACTTTATTGCGTTTTCGGATTGGCCGAAAGACAAAACGGGAGATCATAATGGCTGAGCATCAACATGCCCATCACCATGAGCACGAGAATGCTGGTGAGCATACAGTCAGGGATCCGGTCTGCGGCATGTCGGTGGACCCGCACACGGCAGAGCATCGAAGCCAGCATGGTGGAAAAACCTGGTATTTCTGCTCGTCACGCTGTCATTCACGTTTCGACGAAAACCCGGAAAAATACTTCGGTGAGTCGCAAAAGCGGGAAGAACCGGCAGCGCCAGGCACCATGTACACTTGCCCCATGCATCCGGAAATTCGCCAGCAAGGCCCCGGGGATTGTCCTGTCTGCGGTATGGCTCTGGAACCGGAGGAGGTGAGTCTGGATGACGGGCCCTCCGCAGAACTCAAGGATATGACCCGCCGATTCTGGATCGGCCTGGTTCTGACCCTGCCGGTATTCGTACTTGAGATGGGTGGGCACCTGACCGGGCTCGAGCATATCCTGACACCCCAGGTGTCCAACTGGATTCAGCTAATACTGGCAACACCCGTGGTGGTCTGGTGTGGGTTGCCTTTCTTTGTCAGGGGCTGGAAATCTGTACTCAGCCGCAATCTGAACATGTTCACCCTGATCTCCATCGGTACCGGCGTGGCGTTGCTCTACAGTCTGGTGGCGACACTGGTCCCTCAGATTTTTCCCGATGCCTTCAGACAAGAGGGTGGCTCGGTTGCCGTGTATTTCGAGGCGGCCGCGGTCATCGTGGTGCTGGTGTTGCTCGGGCAGGTGCTTGAGTTGCGAGCCCGGGAGAAAACCTCTGGCGCCATCAAGGCTTTGCTCGATCTGGCTCCCGCCACGGCAAGGAAACTGAGCGATGACGGTAGTGAGTCCGACGTGTCGCTGGATCAGGTCAGGGTTGGCGATCGCCTGCGGGTGCGTCCGGGAGACAAGGTGCCACTGGACGGCGAGGTGCTTGAAGGCAGTTCCAATGTGGATGAGTCCATGGTGACCGGGGAACCCCTGGCGGTCAGCAAAAAGGCCGGCGATCAGGTGATCGGCGGCAGTATGAACCAGCAGGGCAGCGTTATCATGCGAGCCGACAAGGTGGGTCGGGATACCATGCTGTCCCAAATTGTGCAGATGGTGGCCAGCGCCCAGCGCAGCCGCGCACCCATCCAGGGGCTGGCAGACAAGGTGGCGGGTTACTTTGTTCCGGCCGTGATCGTGGTCTCCATTATCGCCTTTATTGCCTGGTCCTTCTTTGGGCCGACACCGCCCATGGCATTCGGCCTGATTGCTGCCGTGAGCGTGCTGATTATCGCCTGCCCCTGTGCCCTGGGTCTGGCAACGCCCATGTCCATCATGGTCGGTGTCGGGCGGGGTGCCCAAAGCGGTGTACTGATCCGCGATGCGGAAGCCCTGGAACGCATGGAAAAGGTGGACACTGTGGTGGTGGATAAAACCGGCACACTGACCGAAGGCAAACCTCAGGTGACCCGGCTTGTACCGGCCGAGGGGTTCAGTGAGGAAGAGTTGATGCAATTTGCTGGTGGCCTGGAAAAAGGCAGTGAGCACCCGCTGGCTCAAGCCATTCTCGCCAAGGCCAAAGACATGGATCTGACGTTGCCGGAGGCTGAGGGCTTCGATTCTCCTAATGGCAAAGGCGTGACCGGCAAAATCGAGGGGCGCCAGGTTCTGGTTGGCAATCGTCTGCTGATGGAATCCGAAAGCGTTGATACTTCTGATTTTGAAACTGAGGCCGACCAGCTCCGAAAAGACGGCGCCACTGTGATTTTCGCGGCAGTGGACGGGAAGATCTGCGGGTTGCTCGCCATTGCCGACCCAGTCAAGGAAACCACGAAAGCGGCCATTTCGGCCCTGCAGAAAGAGGGCATCCGGGTCGTCATGCTGACTGGTGATAATCGCACGTCGGCTGAGGCAGTGGCTCGCAAGCTGAATATCGATGAAGTAGAGGCGGAGGTCTTGCCGGAAGACAAGGGCAAGGTGGTTCAGCGCCTGAAAGACGAAGGGCGAATTGTGGTGATGGCCGGCGACGGCGTTAATGATGCGCCTGCCCTGGCCACCGCGGATGTGGGTGTGGCCATGGGTACCGGAACCGATGTCGCCATTGAAAGTGCCGGTATTACGCTGTTGCGAGGCGATCTGATGGGTATTGTGGAAGCGCGCCAGTTGTCTCTGGCAACCATGCGCAATATCCGGCAGAACCTGTTTTTTGCCTTTGTGTACAACTCCGCGGGTGTTCCCATTGCGGCAGGGGTTTTGTACCCGTTTGCCGGCATACTTCTATCCCCGATCTTTGCAGCGGCTGCCATGTCGCTGTCCTCGGTCAGCGTGATTACGAATGCGCTGCGATTGAGGGTGATCAAGCTTGGGCCGAAGCTCTAACATTATGAATCATTGGAGATAACCAGTCATGCCATACACAATTGATCGACTTATTAAAGATGAGAAGTTTGAGGACGTGGACCAGAGAACGCGTCAGATGCTTGCCGATCACGGCTTCGGGGTGCTGACGGAAATTGACGTCAAGGCCAGGAGAAAAGAGAAAGCCGAATCTGAACGTTTTCGTTTTATGTGTCAGCCAGGCTGTCCCGGCAAGATTCCTCACCGAACTCAATTTCAATGGTGGTGTGTTCGAAACCGAAGGGAGCCAGGATATCCGCAATCTTCCCTTTGAGCGCCGAATGCTGGTTCCTGTCCAGGGCGTTTGTCACAACCACATGAGCGGTGAGCACATGATGCTCGCCATCAAGCGACCAGAGGTGCACATGATGCACATCATCCACTCCCTCAAGGTTTCTCAATGCGACACAGACAGCCTCGCAAATGCTTTCGTCGGGGGCAGCCTGTAGGAAGATTTTTCCGGTACGCCAGAGGTTGCGAAGCACATTAATCAGGATAAACAAGGTAAAGCCGATGGAAAGTAAAGGATCCAGAACCGGCCAATGAAAGAATTGCAGTACCAGGGCAACGACAAGGACAGCCACCCACCCCAGTACGTCCTCCAGCAGATGCCAGTTCAGGACTTTCTCATTTAGCGTGGCGCCCTGGCTTAAGCGCCAGGCGGCAAATCCATTGACGGCCACACCCAGTAACGCCAGTGCAATCATGCCTTCCGTTTGTGGCATGACCGGGTCGGTTAACCGTGGAATGGCTTCAATCAGCACCCAGGCTGAGCCGCCCATCAGCACCACACCGTTGATGAGTGCGGCAAGAAGGGATAAGCGTCGGTAACCGTAAGTGAATTTGTTATCGGCGGTTCGCCCGCTCAAGCGACTCAGTAGCCAACCAGCGCCGAGTGAAAGACTGTCACCAAGATCATGAACGGCATCGGCCATGATAGCGGTACTGTTAGTGAGTATGCCGCCAATAAGCTCGATGACAGTAAAAGTGACATTCAGCAAAAAGGCCAGCCCGATGCGGCGGGAGCTGTCATTATGGCGATGGGAATGGTTGTGCATGGGCAGCCCTCTCATAATGGCAAACCAGCACCCCTGGCAGTCGATCTGCCTGGGGCGTTTTTGCAAATGCTGCAAAGCAGTACTGACGGTCAGACGACGGTGCTGTCCTCGGCCCCGTCATCGATCCGGATTGCACGCCTCACGTCGCTGACGAAAATGCGGCCATCACCGCGCAGGCCCGTATGGGACTCTTGCTTGAGCACTTGGACCACGTCATCCACGTACTGGTCATGACACACCACCTCAATTTTCACGTGCCTGACGAAATCGGCCGCGCCGTCAATCGGGTTCGCTGCGCTGGTCTGCGCCTTGCTCCTCCCAAACCCGCGAACTTCAGACACACTCATGCCGGTGACACCCTTTACCCGGTGCAGAGCCAGGGTCACCCCTTCGAGCTTGTGATTCTTAATATAGGCTTTGATCTCTTGCATGGTGCTGCCTCCTGTTAATGAGATTCGCCGATTTCAGCGGGCTTGTCGGAAAACCACTGATAAAGTGCGGGAAGGACCAACAAAGTCAGAATCGTGGACGTTACCA
>JAWVYU010000202.1:0-9258 GCA_033722575.1 Ketobacteraceae bacterium
CATTACCACTGCCACAGGTGCCGGTACTGGTTAAGCGGTAAGTGGTAACAGCCCCTGATGTATTAATGCCACAGGTAACGGTAACAGCACACTGACTGAGACCACCGGCGCTGAAATTCAGATTATTGACGATGGGTGACGACGTGCAGAGATTCCCCCCGCCGGCAGGGGGAAACATAAGTGTCAGGGCAATATTGGCACCACTCTCTGCAGCATAAAACGCCCTGACTGACAGCGCATTGGTACCGGTAATACTGCCACTGTCATCAGAAAGCTCATTGATGGCCACAGCAATGAATGCCATCACGGTGATGATAAAAATCGCCATGGGCAAGCCAAAACCTTTCTGCGCTGTCGACACCTCAGGGCACATTTCTGATCTGCACCTCATGATTAATGGTAAGGGACTCCGCCCCGCCACCCAGATTGATGGCAGCCGCCACTTCGAATTCAATTTTTGCCAAAGCATTTCGTGCGTAGGTGGCAGGGACTACGTCAAATTCCACGGAGCCGGGAGCCACCTGGTTAATCAGCATTTCCCGGGTACCGCCGGTGGGCGGTGCCACCATGGTGCTGTTAAACCCGTAACCCGAATAACGGAATACACCATTCTGCCCGGAAACAGCAGCGTAACAGTAGGCTACCGGATCAGACACGATATAGATTCGGCGGGTGGGCGAATCTGCCGGAAACTGGTGGTTGGCACCCAGGGTGATGGCCGACCCTGACAGGGATGCGATTTCGGTGCCGGTGACGGGTGATGCGCTGCCCGGTGCGTAAACCGAAGCCACATCCGATGGATATATGGCGGCATATTCTGATACCCCACCAATCAATAAATAACTGTTCGCCACGACACTGACGGCAGTATCAGCAGCGGCGGGTGATACCGGTGCCGATGTATATCGGTTGGCGGCAAGCACCGGCACAAACTCGATGCAGGTATTACTGCCATTGACTCTGATACTGTTTGGTAATGCGGAGCGGATTTCCCTGGTCATTTTCTCTGTGGCAATCACCCCCAGCGATGCCATTGCCTGACGGGATACCACCCCGGCATAGCCGGTAGCCGTGTTGGTAATAAAGCGCGTGGAACCCACAGCAATGATGCCGCTGATCACAATCACAATAATCAGCTCCACCAGCGTAAATCCGTTGCTGTGCGCTACATACCTCATCAGAAGTTACCCTTGTAGGCGGCAAACACCAGGGTATTGCTCAGCGGGTTGGACACGTTAACCTGAATCCGCTTCATATCATTATTATTGATACCCAGCCCCGGCAGTTCCGAGGTGGCATTCACATAGCTAACGTTAACCGTAACCTGATAATTCACATAATCATTAAAATCATCACCGGTTACATACACCGGCACCGTGTCGGATAGACCATCAAAATCATCCACATCATCATAAGTGGGGCGGCTTTCGCCGGCATCCGGCCCGAGCGAGCCTGACAGCGGCGGGCCCAATGTGCTGCCCGCTGCCGGCACGCCACCGGTTGGTGTGTTTTCATCGTATTTTTTGGTAAGGATTTCCTCCAGATAAGCCTGGCCCAGCTCCACCGCCTTGGCATAGATCATGGGGTCTGCACTGGAATAGATTGCCCGTGAATAAACGGAAACTACTGCCAGCAAGGCCACACTCATAATCACGATGGTGATAACCAGCTCCACCAGGGTCACGCCTTTCGCAGTTACCGCAGTCAGAGACATACCGCCCCCTCATAGGCAAAGCCAAGGCCCGTAACACAGATCTGATTCATTCCGGAAACGCAAATCCGCATACGGTTACCGGAAAGCAGATCGCCATTGCCATCAAAGGTCACATTAAAAGCATTGGTAGTGGCCAGGGAGGCACACGTGGAAGTGAAATCTGAAGTGGATGCGGCCAGTGTGGATTCGTTACGTTCAATGGTGGTTGTTTTGAAGGGTGTGGCACCAGCCCCCGATGGATCTGAATCCCAGAGGGTGAATACCCAGTTGTCGCCGGACTGTGATACTGACAGTGTGACGGGTGTGGAAGTGGTAAGATCCTGCCGGCTCAATGCCAGCTGTTGTGACAGACGCAGCGAGGAAAGCAGCTGATTTTTAACTACCGGGGCGCCATATTCGTCTTTATCAGAAAAAACACCAACGGTACTGACGGTAAGAATGCCGAGGATGATGATAACCGAAATCAGCTCGATCAGGGTAAACCCGTTGGCTTCTCTCATAGCTATCAGAACCCGGAGTGAAACCGGTGAGCCTCACTCCGTTTATCAGGTAATGTCAGGTGGTTAACAGCTGGCGTTATCGATAGTCACTGTGGGGGGAGTGGTATCGTCGTCATAAATCATATGGCAGGTCGCACTGGCACCCAGTTCATAGTCAGCCGTTGAATCTGCGGTTCCCGCGCTGTAAACGAAACCGGATGCTTCGATCGCATTGCCGATACCCGCTGTTGATTCTTCCGGATACCCAGCGGCATTAACCGTTACTGTGGTACTGCCCTCCAGGGTAACCGTTGTTCCGGTACCGCCACTTGCCAACCAGGCGGCATGGGTAATCGCACTGGCGGAGCGGGCTGATGCTGCCAGCCCCTGAATGGCGGATTCCTGGGCGTCACCACTGAGGTCCGCAAACTTCGGAATTGCGAAAGCTGACAGGATACCCAGTATCACTATTACCATGATCAGCTCGATTAATGTAAAACCGCTTTGTTGACGTTTCATGCTAATTACCTCTTGCGCTATAGCATCAATTTATATCGGTAACGACTTCGCCGGTTCTTGCGTCGTAAATAATATTGCTGTTGTCACTGTTTCGCCGATAGGTATAACGGCAGTTACCGTTCACCGTGTCAGCCAGATAATCTGCATCCGTAGCGGCGCTGGCGGATACCCGCGGGGCATTGGCAACCAGAATGGCACGCCAGATCCGTACACAGCGATCCGCGCTGGCCATGACCGGGTTATGATTAGAGCCCGCTCCCTGCCCGGCATCAGTGGGCCAGCCTTCTGTACTGGTGGCCACATTATCCAGGCCGAAACCATCAACGCCATCCACCTGCTGCGCAACGTTATTCGCAATCCACTGGGAGCGCACCAGAATCACTGCTGACGCCAGTGCACCGCCCACGCCGGCGATGGTGGCATCATGGGCATTATCCTGGGTGTCCATCAGCCGCGGCAGTGCCACCGCTGCCAGAATGGCAACAATGGAAATCACGATGATCAGTTCGATCAACGTAAACCCGTGCTGGTGTGACTGAGTACCCTGGTTCGATCTGCTCATCCGGATGGTATATACCTAAACAAATTTAGTGCTCATAATTACAGCTTAGCTGAAATTCCCTAACCCAAATCATCGTGGCAATATAAAATCGTTATAGACCAACAGCTTCTGATAACCTGATCGGTTATCGTTTCATGGCTGAACCCAGTTCCCACATAGGCAGGAAAATACCCAGTGCCAGCGTCAGCACCAGTATGCCCAGAAAAACCAGGATGATCGGTTCAATGGCGTCGGCCATTTTCTTGAGGTCATAGTCAATCTCTTCTTCGTAAAAATCGGACACATCATGCAGCAGCGCATCCAGGCTGCCGGTCTCCTCGCCCACCGAAATCATCTGTAAAATCAATGGCGTAAACATACCGCTGGCCGCACAGGTTCGGGCCAGGGTGTCGCCGCGCTCCACGCCCCGGCGTATTTCAACGATGGCACTGCTGATATACACGTTTCCCAGGGTCCCCCCGACAATGTTCAGGCACTGCAGTATCGGTACACCGGATTCAGACATCATGGCGAAAGAGCGGGTGAAACGTGCCAGCGCGGATTTCTCAAAAACTTTTCCGATAATCGGTAGGCGAAGTTTTTTTCTGTCCCACCAGAATCGCCCCTGTTCCGTATTGATATAACGAAAAAAGCTAAAAACGCTGCCGAATACCACCAGCAGAATTAACCACCAGTAATTCACAGTAAAGTCAGACACAGCCATCAGCACCCTTGTCGGCGTAGGCAGATCCGCACCGAGCTTGGAAAACACATTGGCAAACTGGGGTATGACAAACATATTCACAATCATCATGGCAATAAACATGGCGCAGATCACCATGATGGGGTAACGCACTGCCTGACTTACCCGGTTTTTGGTTTCCCTTTCCAGTTCCAGGTGGTGCACCAGCTTGTCGAAGGCCTCATCCAGCTTACCAGTGCTTTCCCCCACATGAATCATGGAAACGAACAAAGAGCTGAAGATTTTGGGATGAGTACCCATGGCAGCGGCCAGGCTACTGCCCATTTGCAACCGTACCACGATATCCAGCAGGGCTTCCTTCAGACGTTCCGACTTGCTGTGCTCCGCCAGGCCATTAATCGCCTGCACAATAGGAATCCCTGCCTTGGTGAGCGCTTTCATCTGCCGGCAGAACATGACCATGTCATCCAGGGTGATCTTGGGAGGCGGTAGCAGCTTGGACAGATCAATATCCTGGGAACGCTCCCTGACTTCCTCCTTGATCTCCACCGGCAGGATCAACTGGGCCTGCAGCTGCCGGGCAACGGCATCAGCGCTGGCCGCATCCAGGGTGCCGGTGACCAGGTCACCAGCCTTGTTTCTGCCTTTGTAAACAAAGCTCGCCATATCAGAGTGCCTTTAGCCCGCCGGTGGCGCCCGGTCATCCAGTGACGCGGAGATCTTGAAGACTTCCTGCACCGAGGTAATGCCCTCTTTGGCGTAATCAAGCGCGCACTGGGACAAGCTGCGGAAATACGGATTGGCGTTGGCGGCGTCAGTGAATTCCGCGGCGCTGTTTTTACGCAATGCCCGAAGCATGTTTTCGTCCAGCTCCAGCAACTCGTAAACCCCTACGCGGCCGGAATAACCGGTGTTGTTACACTGGTGACACCCTGCCCCCGCCTGGAAGTCGGCTTCCAGTGATTGGGAGTCAATATGGGACAGCCAGGTAGCCTCCTGAGGCGAGAGCTTGTACGGCTGCTTGCAATAGGAACAGATTCTGCGCACCAGCCGCTGGGCAATGACCGCACGCAGCGAGGACGCCACCAGGAACGCATCACACCCCATATCAATCAGACGCATGGCAGTGGAAATGGAGTCATTGGTGTGCAGTGTCGACAGTACCATGTGACCGGTCATGGCGGCTTTCAGCCCGATCTCTGCGGTTTCATGATCCCGCATCTCCCCGATCAGGATAATATCCGGATCCTGCCGCAGGGCGGTACGCAAAACATTACCGAACGTGAGCCCGATCTTTGCCAGCACCTGAACCTGGGTAATCCGCGACAAGCGGTATTCAATAGGATCTTCGGCAGTAATGATTTTCTTTTCCGGGACATTCAGCACATTCAGCGCTGAATACAGCGTGGTGGTTTTACCACTGCCTGTTGGCCCTGTTACCAGTACCATACCGTGGGGCCGCCGGATCAGGGTTTCAAAGCGCCGGGCCACCTGATCCGGCATGCCCAGCTTGTCGATGGACATCATACCCTGGCTCTGGTCAAGCAAACGCATGACCACGCATTCGCCATAAGGCACCGGCAAAGTGGAAAGCCGCACATCAATGCTCTTGTTCATCACCCGGATATTAAAACGGCCATCCTGTGGCAGGCGCTTCTCTGAAATATCCAGACCGGACATGATTTTAAGGCGCGATACCAGCGCAGAGGCTATGCGCTTTTCCTTCATGACCTGTTCCTGCAGTTCACCGTCAATACGCAGGCGAACCCTCAGCACCGTTTCATCCGGTTCGATATGGATATCCGACGCCCGCACCTGTACGGCATCCTCAAAAATACTCTGCAACAGACGCACCACCGGTGCTTCCGTCGCTTCCATGGTGGTGGCCAGACTATCAAGGTCAAAGTCGCTTTCTTCCAGTTCGCTGTCCAGCTCTGTGGCGATGGAAGCAATCTGGTCCTGACGCCGATAGATGCGGTCCAGCGCATCCAGTAAATCCCCTTCCTTGACAAACGCCGGGTGCACCGGCCGTTTAAGCGTTCGCTGCAGCTCATCAATGGCCAGCAGATCCAGCGGATCCACCATTCCCACCAGGTAACCGTCCGGCTGCTCAGACAGCAAGATAGCCCGGTAACGCCTTGCCTTGGTTTCCGGCAACGACAGCACCAGATCATTGTTCAGCTTGAACCGGATCAGGTCCACGTAGGGATAGCCAAAATGATCCGCCAGTGCCTGCAGCAGCTGCCCTTCGGTCACCAGACCAAGATCAACCACCGCTTTACCGATTTTCTTGCCGGAGCGCTTCTGCTCATCCAGCGCTTTCATGAGCTGATCTTCTGAAATCAGCCCTTTCTGTACCAGCAGGTCGCCAATTCTTACTTTTTGCTGTCGGGACATAACGCGTCATTCACCCCTTACTGACTGGCCTGAGGCTGCAGGCCGGGAAAGCGCTCCAGCAGAATTTCATAGTCATCTTTCCACTGCTCACTGTTGACAACCTGGGGCCTGAGCAGAATCACCAGCTCACTCTTTTTACTGATATCTCTTTCCTGTTTGAAGAGTTTTCCCAGCCCCGGGATTCTGGACAAATAGGGTATGCCCGCGTCCTTTTTCTCCCGGGATGTCTGCATCAGGCCACCGATAATCACTACCTGACCGTCTTCGGCACGAATAACCGAATCGGTTTCGCGAATGGAGCTGAAGGCCAGCGGTAACACCAGATTATCATCACCAATTCCCACGTTTTTCACGCGCTCAGTCACTTCGGTTACCGTGGGGTGAACATGGAGGGTAACGTCATTGCCCTCGCCGATATGGGGTGTGACATCCAGCGCGATGCCCGAAAAAAACGGTGTCAGAGTCACTTCGGGAGAATCCACGGTGGTGGTGGAAGTGGCTGTTGTGGACGAGGAAATTTCCGTAACAAAAAACTCATCCGTACCCACCTTGATAACGGCTTTCTGATTGTTAACGGTTGCGATGCGCGGACTTGACAGTACCTGAACATCTCCCTGGCTTTCGAGCAACGAAATCACGCCGGTAAAGTCGGTAAAGTTCAGCCCCAGAGTGAACATGCCTTCCACTGTCTGGTCCACCAGTTCATCCACGGTTTTTGACTGCAGTGCGCCCACCACTTCGTTGGTGGAATCGGTGAGCTGGCCACCGTACCCCTGACCAAAGGTATCCCACTGAATGCCGGCCTGATAACCCTCACCCAGATTCACCTCAAGAATCTTTGCCTCAATGATGACCTGTTGCTGAAGGCTTAGCTGTGCTTTCGCCAGAAAATCCTCCACATAGCGCAATTCACCGGGGTACGCCTTGACCACGGCAATACCGGAATCCGCATCCACCACCACATTGCGGCCATCACCTGTCCCCACAATCATGGTGAGAAGATTCTGCAGCTTTGCCCAGAAATTACTTTCTGACTGAGTCTGTATCTGGGTACTCTGAATTGTTGATACGGACTCTGTTGCACTGCTGGCACCGGCGGCGTCGGTGCTGCTGGATCCGGAGGAAGTGATTTGCCCGCTGCTGACAGAGGTGGCTGACTTGCCAACCCTGTTGATATTGAGGTAGTTGATCCGGAAAACCTTGCTCTGTAGCTCTCTCGGCACAATCTGATAGCCATAGGCCTTGCGTACAAAATCGTACCCATAGACATCCCGCACTGCGGACAATGCTTCTTCCAAAGTTACCTGTTTGAGCTGGATCGTAATATTACCGGCCACATCCGGGTGCACAATCATGTTCATATCGCTTCCCTGCACCAGGCTCATGAAAAACTCCCTGGCGGGCGCATCGGCCGCCGCCACATCAAACCGGGGCTGTTTTATCTGGGGCCTTGGCGCTGCAACGGGCTTGGGCACGGCAACTGGCACAGGCACTTTCGCGGCAGGCATCGGGCTCACCGCCGCGGCAGGTTGCCGTTCATTTTCCGGCAGGGCTCTGGGTGCGACCGAGCCGGAACCCGCCTTGTCCCTGACAGCCGGTTGCCGGTTGCTGTCATTTACCCGCCAGTCGCTGCAACCGGAGCATAGTATTACAAGACATATAATGGCTAACTGCTTCATAATCTGGCCCTAGTCTTCCGCCGAAACCTTCTGGTTGGAGACGGTTGTATTCTGTTCCTGTGGCTTTGTGCCCATATAAATCTCTTTGACTTTTCCCTTGCGGCTGACAATCACTTTGTTTCTGTCAATACGAAGCAGGCGATGGCCGTCAACCTCATCCCCCACCAGTACAGACTTGCCGTTAATAACTGCCACCCGCCGTTCATTGGCAATCAGCACCATGGACAACACCAGCGGGCGGTTGATTTCCGGCGCATTGGCGCTGCCGGAGCCATCAAAAAAGGGGGGACGCATGGGATCATTCAGTGCGTAACAGTGCCCCGGCAGCATCATCGATACCGTCCAGAACACAAAGGCACTGGAGAATACAAAGGCTATGTGCAATTTCATTCGTACACTCCGATCAACTCTTTGCTCATACTGAGGGTGTGCACATCCAGTGTCAGCAGCCCCATCGGGTACTCTTTGATAACAAAGCGCATATCGTCCCAGTACAGCCGTTCCTGCAATCCCTCAATCATTTTCAGGTAGCCCGCCACCTGGAAATAGGTCCCTTCCATTTCCAGTGTCAGGCGGTGCCGGTACATCAATACCTGCGGGTCGCTGCCTTCACCGGCATGGAAGGAAACCGGTTCCGCCGGATGATTCTTGACACTTCTCACCTTCATTCCCGACTGGCGACTCAGCAAATGGCCCAGCACCTGACTCATTTTTTTTGGCGCAATCAGATTCTCCGTAGAGGCGCCGATCTTCGCCATCAGCTCTTCGATATATGTTTCCTGCATTTCAATACGCTGGCGCAGAATAATATTCGGATCATTTTCCATCTTGCTGACGATCTCTGAAATCTTGGCTTCTATCTCTGCCATTTCACTGGCATAGACTGCTACCAGCCGGCGATTTTCTTTGCGCTGCTCAAGATAGGGAGACAGCGCCAGGTAGTCATACAGACCAAGCAGCACCACCAGAAAAACGGCCAGCAGAATGCCCCGCTCTCTGAGCGACAGTGCATTAACCTTGCTTTCCAGCTCCTCCAGCCTAGCTTTCAGTTTCTGCATGCTCTTCTTCACTGCTCAACGTAAAATGGAGCAACGCTTCGCTGTCCGTGTCTCTTTCCACGTTAAAGATACTGAAGGACGTTCCCTGCAAAGCTTCTGCGCGCTTCAGTGCTTCAATGTAATCTGGTATGGCATCGGCATGGCGCGTGATACCTTTCAGCTGATAAC
>JAWVYU010000203.1:0-9214 GCA_033722575.1 Ketobacteraceae bacterium
CTTTCCGGCAAGGCCCGCAGCCTGCTGACCGGTGAACGCTGCGCACTGAATTTTCTGCAAACCCTGAGTGGCACCGCCACCCGTGCCCGCCACTATGCCGATCTTGTGGCAGGTACCGGCGTCAAACTGCTGGATACCCGCAAAACCATTCCCGGTCTGCGTACTGCGCAAAAATACGCGGTTACCTGCGGAGGCTGCTACAACCATCGTATCGGCCTGTACGACGCCTACCTGATCAAGGAAAACCATATCGCTGCCTGTGGCGGTATTAAACAGGCGGTGGCCACCGCCCGGGAGCAGGCACCCGGCAAGCCCGTGGAAGTGGAAGTGGAATCCCTGAGTGAGCTGGAACAGGCACTGGCGACTCGCGCCGATGTGATTATGCTGGATAACTTTTCTCTGCAGGATATGCGTCAGGCGGTGGAAATCAATCAGGGAAGAGCTAAGCTTGAAGCATCAGGTGGCGTTACAGATCAAACACTTAGACCGATTGCCGAAACCGGCGTGGACTACATTTCCATCGGTGTGCTGACAAAGGATTTTGTAGCGCTGGATTTATCCATGCGGGTGGGGTGAACAGCCGCATCGGGCCCTTGGGCAGACCCACAAACCATGACATTGAAGCAGACAGTCTACAGCCCCCTGGCCAGTGGCAACGGGGCCCACGTGGTCCATTCCATTCTGGCCAGCCGGTTTCCCCACTATCAGCTGCAATCCCTGTCTCCCAAACTGGCCGCCTTTCCGCAACTGCTGCGCTCACACCGGAAAAAAGCGGATATCATTCACACCCTGCCGGAATACGGCACCGTATTTTTCCGGAACGACGCAAAAAACGTCGTCACCTTCCACAATTTTTTCTGGGACAAAGCTTATCAGCGCTACTGCACACCGGCACAGCGAATTTATTACCGGCTGTTTCAGTTTCCCCAGGTTCGCAAAGCCGTAGGGGCCGCTGATGAGGTAACCACCGTCAGCGAATTTACCGCCGGCCTGATCAGGGAGGCCTTCCCCGATGCGAAGGTGCAAGTGATTCATAATGGCGTGGACAGTGAACGCTTTACCCCGGAACCCAAAACCGATGATGAGCATATCCGTATCCTGTTTTCCGGCAATGTCAGCCGTCGCAAGGGCGGACACCTGCTGGCTGCCATTGCCGACAGGTTGCCGGAGCACGCCAGACTGGTAATCACCAGCGGACTGAGAAATGCCGGCGACGCACTGTCCCATCCGCGTATTGAGTTCGTTAACCGGATTCCCTACCACCGTATGCAGACACTGTATCAGCAATGCAATCTGTTGCTATTGCCCAGCTATCGTGAAGGGCTGAGCCTGTCCGTGCTGGAAGCCATGTCCTGCGGGCTCCCGGTAATCAGTTACAACGCATCTTCCATGCCGGAGCTGATTAACCATGGGCAGGGGGGTTATCTGGCAGATGCCTATGATATGGATGCCCTGTGCCAGCACCTTGTGCGGCTGATCAGTTCCCGGGAACAGATGCAGGCGATGGGGGCCTATAACCGCGAGCGGATTCTCCGGGAATTCAATTTACCCACTATGCTCAATGCTTACGAACAGTTTTTTACAGCACTTGGCGAGGATCAGTGCACCTAGTGCAGGGATAATTTATCGATACCTATGTGTGGAATAGCAGGCGCGTTCAAAACAACACCTCATCATCAGCTGCTGGAGTGCCTGAAGTCAGGTATCGCCCGGCGCGGCCCCGATGATAACGGGGTGTGGGTGGATGAGCAGGACAGGATTGCCCTGGTTCACACCCGCTTGTCCATTATTGATCTCTCCCCCATGGGCAAGCAGCCCATGCTGTCCGCCAGTGAAAGATACGTGGTCAGCTTCAACGGAGAAATCTATAACCACCATGCCATCCGCAACCGGATCAGCCAGGAGCACGGCCAGCGCTGGCGCGGCCACTCGGATACCGAAGTGCTGGTGGCAGCCATAGAACATTGGGGTTTTGCCGAAGCCATACGTCAATGCAACGGCATGTTTGCCATCGCTGCCTGGGACAGGCAGGAAAAAAAACTCTACCTGACCCGGGACCCCATGGGGGAGAAACCCCTTTACCTGGGGCAACTGCCCGACGGCGGTATTCTGTTTGCGTCCGAACTGAATGCCATTGCAAAAGCCGATGGCTTTAACCAGACGCTGAATCCTGATGGCCTGGCCTGGCTGCTTCGGCTGGGTTATATCCCCGCGCCCTGCTCCATCTATCGCAACATCTTCAAAATTCCCCAGGGCTGTTACCTGGTGCTTGACAGCAAAAACGACAGTCCCCTTACCGGGGAAAACCAGTTGCTGGCCGCCTGCAAACGCTATTGGGATGTTGCCGATACAGCCCGTACCAGTGCCGACAGCCGTCGCGCTGCCAACCCCACCACCACCAAAGCCCGGCTGCATCAGAAACTGCTGGATGCCACCCGCATCCGCATGGAAGCGGACGTACCTCTGGGAGCCTTTCTATCGGGTGGTTTCGATTCATCGCTGGTGGTGGGCATGATGCAGAAACTTTCCGACAAACCCATCAAGACCTTCTGTATCGGGTTCCGGGAGCAAGCCTTTGATGAGTCCCCCCATGCGGAAGCAGTGGCCAGGCACATTGGTACTGACCACACCACGCTGTTCGTCACCGCCAATGACGCCCTGAATATTGTTGAGCAGCTTCCGCAGATCTACCAGGAGCCCTTTGCCGATGCATCGCAAATCCCCTCCTATCTGTTATGCAAGCTTGCCAGAGAACATGTTACCGTCGCGCTGACGGGTGACGGCGGCGATGAACTGTTTTTTGGCTACGACCGTTATTTCAAAGCGCGCAAGCTCTGGAAGCTGCTGGGGGCTGTACCCCGCCCCCTGCGGACACTGCTGGCAAACATGCTGATGGCAGTTCCCGAACACTCCTGGGACAGCCTGTTCCGATGGCTGAAACAGAATACCAGCATGCCCGGTTTCAAGCTGCACCGGTTTGCTTCGCGCATCATGGGGGCCGGCGTTCATGATTTTCACCGCATGCTGCGAAGCCACTGGCTCAATACCGGCGAACTGGTACGTGGGTCACAGCTGGAGATGGGCCCCACACCAATGGCAAAAGCTGCAACGGTTATGGACAACAACAGAAACCTTGCCATGATCCTGGATGACCAACTGGACTATCTGCCCGATGACGTGCTGGTGAAAGTAGACCGCGCCAGCATGGCGGTTGCTCTGGAAACACGCATACCTTTACTGGACCCCGATGTGGTGAGCTTCAGCTGGCAGATTCCCCTGGCAATGAAAACCGATGGTACGAAAGGCAAACTGATTCTTCGGGAAATCATTAAAGATTATGTGCCACTGGAATTGCTGGAACGGCCCAAACAGGGTTTTGGAGTGCCGATTCATACCTGGCTTAACAACGAACTCAGAGAATGGGCGGAATGGCTGCTCAGCGAGGCGCAACTGCAAAAATCGGGGTTACTGAACCCCCGACCGATCCGCCAGGCCTGGGAACAGCAGTTAAAAGGCAGCGACTGGAGTCAGCCCCTCTGGAATGTGCTGATGTTTCAGGCCTGGCTTGCAGCAAACCACACTCCCGGGGGCGCTGCGCCGTGAAGATACTGTCGGTACATGATTATCCCCCCCATGTACTGGGTGGCGCCGAAAGCCAGGCAGCCCGGCTGGTCACCGAATGGCTCAGAATGGGGCACAGTGTAAAGAGCGCCAGCCACCGCACACCCGGCGGCTGGCTGCCACTGGAAGAGATGGCAGTGCATGTTCATCACATCAATGCCGCCAGCAACAGCCGGCCCGTCCGGGCCCTGAAATACAGCACCCGTCTGGCCGCCTGGCTGACAAGGCAGGCCAGGGGCGCAGACATTTTGTATTTTCGTTTTCTTGGCGAGGGCGCATTAACGGCGGTGGTTCTGAAGGCCCTGGGTCTGATACGCCTGCCGGTGGTGGCCTGCCCCGGTTGTTTCGGCAAGAGCGGCGACGCTGCCATTATCCAGTCACTGCCTGCGTGGCGGCGCCTGGTACCGCTGATCAATCGTCACTGCAATGCAATCAATATTCTGGCCGCCCCCATTGCCCGGGAGCTGGAAGCCATGGGCATCAATCCGGATCTTTTTGTCAGCATACCCAATGGTATTCCGGTTGGCGCGGCACCGCCCCCTGCCGCGAACGAAAAAGTGCGGCTGCTGTTTGCGGGCCGCTGTGAACCTGCCAAAGGCCTGGACTACCTGATAGAAGCCTGGGCGGCGCTGACAGATAATGAAAGAGAAGGTATGTCGCTCACCATTGCCGGTGATGGATCTGTGCGCGACGTTTTACAGCGCCAGGCAGAAACCCTGGGTGTTGCCACTTCCGTCTCCTTTCCCGGGCGCATCAACAACCGGGAGATGCGACAGCTGATAGCGAGCCACGATATTCTTGTGCTGCCTTCCCTGGAAGAGGGTTTTTCCAATGTCGCCCTGGAAGCGCTGGAATGTGCCCGGCCCGTGGCAGTCACAACGCTGGGTGGTATCGATCAGTACATCAGCGCGGACATGGGCTGGACGATGCCACCCGGGGATGTATCCGCCATCACAAAAGTATTACGGGACATTCATGCCAAGAGCCACGGGGATCTGACCACCATGGGCAATCTTGCACGCCAGCTGGCGGAACAGCAGTTTGATATACGAAAAACCGCAGAACAGCATATCGCACTGTTTCAGCAGCTGCTTAACAACCAGCAGGCGATCAAGAACTGATGCAATCGGTCAAGGGCTATTTGTCAGCACTGTCTTTTGGCGCAACGGCAAAAGCCGCTGCCCTGGCCATTGGCCTGGTTCTGGAAATACTGATTGCAAAAACCCTGGATGCCAGCCACTACGGGGTTTACTCCTTCGGCATTGCCGTAATGGCCGCCATGACACTGGTACTTACCCGTGGCACCAAAAACACCGTTCTGAAACACGCTGCCATTCTTGAACATGACCGGACCAATACCAGACGATTGTTTCACTGGGTACGCCGCAAGGTGTTCCGCGCGTCCCTGGTGGTGATGCCCCTGGCATTACTGCTGATCGTGCCGCTGGTGCATACCAATGATTCCATGGACACCAGGATCTACCTGATCGTGATCTTTCTGGCCGTTGCCGTTTCTTTTACCCAGTTGCATCAGTCCTACTTTCATGCCCGCAAGGATACCGTCAGAGCACAACTTTACGAAGACATCATCAAGCCCAGTCTGACGTTACTCTTTGTTCTGATGCTGATTTTTCTGTTTGGCGTTGCCGAATCGCCCCTGGCCTTCATTCTGTGTTATGCCGGTGCCGCAATCCTCGCTTTTCTCATAAGCCTGAAAAAAGTCGCCGGCAGCCTCTATGGAAAAGAAACACCTTCAGCGGATCAACAGGCCGAATGGGAAAGCAGCCGCAAGGAATTCTTTCGTCTGGCCATTCTGGATTTTGTGTTCAAACGCGTGGATATCCTGATTCTGAGTTTTATTCTTTCCTCGGCAGAGGTTGGCGGCTACAAAATTGCAGTTCGGGTTGCCGAACTGACGGCGCTGCCGCTCTGGTTATCGAATCTTTATGTAGGGCCGCTGATTTCAAAACTCTATGCCGATCGCGAGCACTTCAGACTGGAATCACTGCTTTCCACCACCAGCAAAATCTGCTTTGTTGCCACCCTTATCGGCCTCGGGGCTTTTCTGTTAATCGGCGAACCCTTTCTGGGCTGGCTGGGAGAAAGGTACGCCGACATGTATGGCGCGATTCTTATCATAATGGCCGGATGCATCTACAGTGTGGCCTGCGGGCCGGTAGAAGCCGTGCTGATACTGACTAGCCACACCCGCACAGCATTCAGAATCCAGAGCATTACTGCGGTGATCACGCTGGCGTTACTGGTATCGCTGACCATGTTGTTCGGTGCTTTTGGTGCGGCGTCCGCCATTGCGGCGGGAACGGTTATCTGGAATACCTGGATGCTGATAGTGATCGCAAAGCAGATGAAAATAAATCCATCCATTCTCCCCCTCAGACTCCAGCAAAAATCTGACTGATCAGCGCCCTTCCCGGTCAGTTTTTCTGGTCGGTTTTTTTGAACACAAACTCATTACAGCCGATACCGCTGATCACCGTAGACAGCCATTCCAGCTGAAAGCCGCGCAACCTGTAAAAAGCGAATATTTCTTCCGGCCGGGCGCATTCATAGGGAAATCCCCCCACCCAGTCAATCAGATCCCGCCACGCCGACATACCCCGATATTTTTCCTGATAGCTGTTCCAGACACTGAGCGGTTTGCCTTTCAGTATGCCGCGCAGGATCCAGCCCGAACGCATGGTGACAAAGCCATAGGCAACAATAAAAGGCCGTAACCAGACATGCTCCACATACCACTTTTTCAGTCGCCACCAGAGCCGGCTGGACCTTCCGGCATCGTTGTAAATAGCCACATACAGGCGGCCACCGGTTATTACCCGTTTGCCGGCATTTTCCAGGGCGTGCCACATGGAACCGGTGTGATGCAGCACACCCCAGGAATAAACCACATCAAACTGCCCCAGGGATTCCATATAGGCATCATCCAGCACCGATCCCTGCTCCACCTGCCAGTCATCGTCACCGGGGTAGTATTGATCACGGAGATAACGGGTACAGGCCACGGAGTCGTGATCGTAATCAAAGGATCTGACCCTGGCACCCAGCCTGCGGGCGGCAAGAGAAAACAAGCCACTGCCGGAACCGGCATCCAGAAAGGTCTTGCCTTCCAGGCTTGTGATACCCAGGCCCTGCTTCAGGGTTTCCATGGACTTCTCAATGCGACGCTCATCCAGACAGCGCAGAAACTCCTGCCAGTTTTTCCCAAAGCGGAAGCGCTGATCTTTTTCTTGTTCCCAGGAAGGTTCAGCCATAATTCGCATCCTGTTGATGGTTCAGTAATCCCATTGCTTTATTCAACTAACAGCTGGCGGTATTGCCTGCAGATGGTGGCGGGTGCAAAACGACCCAGGGACTGTTCATCCGGAGGGTCAACGCGGCCATCCAGCAGAGCCGACATCGCCACACTCAACGAAGTGACATCACCGGTGTTGAACAACAGACCCTGCGCTCCCTCTTCGAGGATTTCCCGTTGTCCGTAGCGACAATCGGAAACCGCCACAGGCACCCCGCAACACAGCGCCTCAATCAGCACGTTGCTCAAGCCTTCCCAGCGGGAGGCACTGATGTAGCCGGCAGACCTGGCAATATAGGCATGGGGATTGTCCATAAATCCCGGCATCAACACCTCGTCCTCAAGCCCCAGTTCCGTTCGCCGGGCCTCCAGAGGGGCCCGCAATTCACCCTCCCCCAGTATCAGCAGCCGGAAACGCCTGCCTTCCGCCTTTAACCGACCGCAGGCCTCCAGCAACAGGTCATAACCCTTCTGATAGCATAGCCGACCCACGGCCACCAGGGTGGGCAATGCCGGATCCAGCAAGTCTGCCTGCTGTGGTTTTTCGCGGCATTTGTGCCTGATCTCGGCAGCGTCCACCGGATTATAGATTACCCTGATGCGGTTTTCGGGGAGCCTGTAGGTCTGCCGTATGCCTTCCGCCACTCCAATGGAGGGTGCCAGAACGGCATGGGCCCGGCGATAAAGCCGGGGCACCAGCAGCTTTTTGAGAAAGCGATCCGTGGGAGTATCGTGAATCAGGTCATCCAAAGGGCTGGCGGCATCGCGAACCACACAGCGCACCCGCTCCCGTGACAGTGCAACCGCAGCCAGCGCTGCGAGGTTCGCATGGGTCAGGGTGGACAGGATTGCCCGGGGCTGCTCCTGTTTCAGGTAGCGCACCAATGCTGTAACAGAGCGGGACGGCTTGCCACCACCAAGGTTAATGACCCGCACCCCTTCCGGGATGATATTCCGGTACTCGCCATCGTCCCGGCAAACCAGGATATCAACGGCAAGACCCTCCCGGATCAACAGCCCCGCCAGGCGCAGAAAAACCCGCTCAGCGCCGCCACCGGCGAAGGACGGTATAAACAGTGCGACACGTGCTGCGGCATGAGCCTTGCGGGCGTTCCCGCTGGCGGCGTTAACAGGCTGCTCCATTATGGTTTCCCGGTACCGGACAATGCCAGATCAGTCAGCAGGCGATGATAGTCGTCTCCCACCACGCTCCAGTCAAACCGGCTGCGAACGAATTCGCCGCCCCGCTCTGCCAGATCCTGGCGCAGAGTCTGATCCCGCAGCAGCCGGCGAATCTTGTCTGCCAGGTTCCGGGGGTCCGCCGGTGCAGCCAGCAATCCGGTCTGCTCATGCCTGATCACATCCTTGATGGCAGGAAGCGATGAGGCCACCACTGCGCAGCCACAGCCCAGGGCTTCAACCGCCACCAGACCGAGACCTTCCTGATCGCCATCACCAGCAACCACCGAAGGCACTACCGCAATGGCGGAGGCCTGCAGAAAACGGGGAATCCGGTGGTTTTCCACAGCCCCCAGAAATTCCACATGTTGCGTGATATTGAGCTGCCGTACCCGGGCCTCCAGTTGTTCTCGCAGTGCACCATCGCCTACCAGGAGCAGGTGTAATCCGGGGAATTCGCTAATCAGTTCTGCGATTGCCTGAAGCAGGAAAGAAACGCCTTTTTTTTCCGCCAGGCGCCCTACAAAAATCAATTGCTGCGGCTTGCGCACCACAGCCGTATCGGGCGTAAAGGTATCCTGCAGATCTACCCCCATGGAGAGAACCGCCAACTGCTTTGGCACTACGCGCAACTCATCGGTAATGTATCTGGCCATCGCTGAACTCACCACTGTTACACCATCCGCACGGGATAAAACCCAGCGTTTCAAGGCTCGCCCCAGTCTGCCTTTAATGGCAAACAGGTCACCCCCGTGGGAAGTAACGCAGACCGGTACCTTTCTGCGGGACAGTATCATTGCCAGAATCGCCAACAACCCCTGGGGAATAATCCAATGGGCATGAATCACATCCCATTGCCGGCGCCGAAGCAGATGCACCAGCGCAACAATCTGCCCGAACACAAAAAACGGAATCAGAAAAAGCCGGGCTTTATTACTGCGGATATTTTCGAGAATACCCGAACCATAAGCCAGGGTTTCCATAGACCTGAAAAAGTAGCGGTAACGCAACACTTCCGTGTTGTCCACCTGTTCACACCGGGCTGCACCGGGTGCTGAAGGAACCAGTGCGGTAACCGCGCATCCCCGCTTGCCCAGTTGC
>JAWVYU010000204.1:0-9193 GCA_033722575.1 Ketobacteraceae bacterium
AATCAGGACTGGGCGGTTGGCGTAAGAGCTGAAAGTCATTACTGGGTGGATCTTTATCGGGATGAAGCTGGCGCGGATGTTCCGGTGCGTTTTGGCGCAGGAAGATTCAGTCCCGGACCGGGCGCAGGCCCTATGCCGCCCGGGTATACCGGCAACGCCAATATTCTGGATTCGATCGAAAATTTATTCAATTATCACGAACACGCGAAGCCCATCTCGGGTGGTGATGTGGTCTGGATAATGGGTACCGGTGTTGCGACGGACGAAATTGTGTTTGATGATTATATTGATCACGATGCGTTTATTGTCTCCAATATGCAGGCATCGATCACCCCACTGCGCCTTGGTGGCCTTGTGCTTCCCATTCCGATTTATCATAACGGCGAACTGGCTGCGGGCGTTATCCACTGGTTGGGGTCTCTTGCACCTGACGTGTTGCCGCCCAACATACCCGAAGAGATATTCAAGCTGCCGGCAGCTATTCGCCTTCAGAATGGTGCTACCTCTCTTGGCTGGGACGTGCCTGATTTCGGGTTGGTTAAGGGCCGTGGCTCACGTATCGAACCTACCGCCATTGGTGGCATCAAAGGCAAGGGTTTCTGGTTAGATGGCAACAACTCGATCACCTATGATATAAGAGAGCAACCCAGAAATATTCGCGACCATGACTGGTATATCAGTGTGTTTGTTGATTCTCGCAATGCAACAAACACAGCACAGCAACTGATAGGCTTCTCTGATTATTCTGCTCTACATCTCACACCGGATAATCAACTGCAATATCTCAAGGCTGGTGAGGTTATTCATGAGTTTGCCTTGCCCTCTGGTACCGGATGGCAGCATCTGGCATTTTTGCTGACGGATCAGAATCAGACGGTGACGTTGTATTACAATGGGTTTCCCCTGGACCGGTTCAGATCGGCAGTCCCGCTATTTGAAATGACTCCCGGGCAGTTGAAGATTGGGAATCCGGGACGTGGCAAATATAAGGGGGATGGGTTCCGGGGCTGGATCGATGATTTTAAAGTGTTGGCCCATGACGTTAACCCGGTGGAAGCGTGCCATCATGCCCGCGGATTTCTGATTGAAACCAACCCGGGTAGCGAGTGGTACGACCATGCAATGGCACACCCTGGCTGGGCACAGGAAGAAGTCCGTGGTGCCGCAGGCGGATCCGTCAGTTCGCTCTACACCTGTTACCATGATTACAGCGGCGATTATAAGGCACATCTGGCTAACCTTCCGGACGGTTCCGTATTGATAAAGGATCAGATCAATTTTCCGGAAGGCCCCGTTGCTTTTGGCGCACCGCGGCCTGACAGCTCAAACAATCCATTCTGTTTGCGCTGTCACAGCGAGGAAAGTAAAGACGGATTATCTATGGACGCCCTGGAATACCACCCGGACATCATGATGGAGGATGATCCCCGCCGGCAACCACATCAGCCTCCTCGCCGCGTTTTCGGCAATATCCCGGGGAACTGGATTGTGCCTGGGGCTGGCCCCGGCAGCCCTGCCGAACCGGTCCAGGCACCTCCCGACGGTTTGCTGATTGATCGCTGGATTTTGCCCCGTGGTAATTTTCAGGGCCGATAAACAGTAGCAGCAGGCTTGTTGTTTGCGCCTGCATTGTTTCTTGCTGGCCGTCTTCGCCGGGATGCCTTTTTCTTGGCGTTTACACGCTCGGTTCCAGTTGAATTCGCTTTTACTGAGCCCCTGGACTGGTTTACTTGCTCTGGATTTTGGGGTTTCCTGGGCTTTTTGGGTTTTTTCGGTTTTAACGGTTTCAGATTTGTTTTGGACTCAGGAACCTGATGGCTGGGTTCAAAACCTTCCACTTCCTGCCTTGGCAGGGGCTTCTGAATAAGCCGCTCAATATTGGTCAGCTCGTCAAATTCATCGGCGCTTACCAGAGAAATAGCTTCTCCGGCAGCACCCGCTCGACCTGTTCGGCCTATGCGGTGTACGTAATCTTCCGCAACCTTGGGTAGATCAATATTGATCACATGGGGCAGGAGCTCGATATCCAGGCCTCTGGCGGCAATATCTGTGGCAACCAGCACCCGAATCTCTCCGGTTTTAATGGCTTCCAGTGCCCGGGTTCGGGCGCCCTGGCTTTTGTTGCCATGTATGGCCAGCGCAGTGATACCCTGTTTTTCCAAAAACGTGGCGATTTTGTTGGCGCCATGTTTGGTTTTGCTGAAGGCCAGCACCTGGTCCCACTGGTTTTCTCTGACCAGATGAGAGAGAAGGGCGGGCTTTTGTTTCTTGTCTACCGGGATGATCCACTGTTTGACTTTCTTTGCCGTTGAGTTAGGTGGCGAAACGGAGATTTCGGTCGGATTCTTGACAATGGATTTCGAGAGCTCACGAATCTGCTGGGAAAACGTGGCCGAAAAAAGCAGGGTCTGACGCCTTGGCGGCAGGCTGGCTATAATCTTTTTGATGTCGTTAATAAAGCCCATATCCAGCATGCGGTCTGCTTCGTCCAATACCAGCACTTCGAGCTTGTCGAACCTTACGGCATTGCGTTGATACAAATCCAGTAACCTGCCGGGCGTGGCCACCAGAATATCGGCACCCTGGCGCAGCTTAAGCATCTGGGGGTTGATCTTTACTCCGCCATATACGACGGCGGAACGAACTGACAGGTTGGCTGCGTAGGTCTGAATATTATCATGCACCTGTACTGCCAGTTCCCGGGTGGGCGTTAATATGAGTGCACGGGCCTGATTGGATTTTGCTGGCAGGCCTTTGGCAAGGTTCTCGATGATCGGCAGCGCAAATCCGGCGGTTTTACCGGTTCCCGTTTGGGCAGCGGCCAATACATCTCTGCCGCTGAGAATAGCGGGTATGGCGAGAGTCTGAATAGGTGATGGCTCGTTATAGCCGTAATCTTGAACGGCGCGTAGTAATGGGTCGGACAGACCAAGTGATGCAAATGACATGAAGTTCTCTATGAATCAGGGCAGCTGATTATATATCAGCCATGTGCCTAATCCCAGTAATACAATAATCGTTTTCGCTCCATTGGAAGAGGGAGTCAGCATTGTTAACTGGCTATCCTCCTTCCATGGATACGGCGGTATGTCGGGAGAAAAGGCATACGTATTTAGCTGGCACACAAAAAAAGGCAGACCTGGGAAGGACTGCCTTTTTATTGAATTTCGCCAGGCTTTAGATGGCTACAATATTCTCAGCCTGAGGGCCTTTTTGACCCTGAGTTACATTGAACTCAACTTGCTGACCCTCGATGAGGGTTTTAAAACCTGTGCTCACGATTGCGCTGAAATGCGCAAACACGTCCGGCCCGGACTGCTGCTCGATAAAGCCGAAACCTTTGGATTCATTGAACCACTTAACGGTTCCCTTCATTTTGTTAGACATAGTAATATCCTGAAATTTAAATGTAATTACGCCGTAATGGCTTGATTAGCTTGGAAAAATTGACTGTAACTTAGAAAACTGCAGGACGGAGTGTTATGAATAACAAGGCGAAATGAAGATTTTTAAAAATTAAGCTTTCTTTCTAGCTGGGTGGAATATATACCTTAGATAGAGGGCTGTCTACAAATAAGTTTGATTTTTTCCTGTCTTCTGGTCGAAGTCGTCCACCGGAGGGGCAACATCTCGCGACCTAAACGCGAACTAAAAGAGGACAGGCCCGGCAGTGCAGCGTGCCAGTATCGTATTCCGGGGCCGCTCATTGATGGGTATACGCTGTATATATGGAGAGACTTGAGGGTTGAGAAAATGTGAACGGGTAGGCATCAGTAGCATGCGGAGGGCAGCGTTCCTGGTTCACTTCCGTGGTAACTTACTTCGATGTCATCTATCTGCTCTTGCGTATGGGGGCAGGCAAAACGTAAATCAGGGGTTGTTATGAAAAAAATTGCTTCATTACTGGGGTTGTTGGTTCTTTCGTCGCAGGTGCAGGCAACATGTGTCAGTGATGAGTTAATGGCTTTATCAAAATCCGGTAATCCTGTAACAGGTCAGGTAGTCGATGTTGGCGATGCAAAAGGATATGACTGTAAATTGGGTCTGTATTTTTCAAGTTTTGGCTCAACGGGTTATGTGAATGGAGACCTCTGCAAGTCGAAACTCTATGATGAGGTTGTGGTTAAGGTTAAAGCTGAATGTTGTGACAAAGGTGCCTGTGCTGATGGGGCGGCTCAAATCGTCCAGTTCGTTCCAGCGAGTGTTAATTGAAATTCAGGGCGGATAGGGGCGCTTGCCTGATGCAAATCATCAGGCGAGGAGGCACAGCACATCCAAGTTGTTTACCTATAGGGAGGGTTCTTGGAAACGGTATACGAGTTAAAATATTATTTTGAATGTGGCAGCGGCGTATGTTTGTGGTCCAAGAATTATAAAGCGGAAAACAAATATGGGCTGGCTGTATTGTCGAATAAGTTACCCATTAGTCGTAATACCCTTTGTTGGCTGAACTACCTGGTATCCTGGTATGACACATCGCTCGACTGGGATAATCCTCCCGATATGGGCCAGAACTGGGAAGAAAATGAGGACAGGTTTTATGATGCTGCCAGGGAAGGGTATCACATGCTTGAGAAAGAATTAAAGCCTCAGGGTTACGTGATCGAAAATGGCATGGACCTGTAGATTTTCTGGATATCCAGGATACCTCTATAGAAAACCTGTGAAGAGAGGAACGGTTTATGCATTCGCATCATTTTATCAATGAAAATGTCAGTTATAAGTACTACCTGGCCTATATACCTCTCGTATTAATAGTTCTTGTTTTATCTCCGCTGGAATTAAAAGACTGCAAAGACGCTCCAGTTATGTTTGGCCTGTTGATAGGCTGTATAACCGGGTTTATGGTCTATGCGACCAGCATCAACCTGATACATGCTCTAAAAAACAGAAACCGGCTCCGAAACCCTGGTGCGTTATCAGCAGAGCAAATCCAGTTGCGAGCGAATCAAGCCAGAGCCGGATACCATTCAGATAAAAAACCGTGCATCATAAAACTGCCTCTGACCGCACTCATCAAGTAGATCAATAGAAGCCGCGCCAACTGGTTAACACACCCGGCTCCACAAAACCCAGTGTTATAACTGCAAACTATTAATTTATTACTGCTGTAAATACGTAGGCCGCGCCAGCTATTAGCTATTACTTGAACTTTCTACTAATGTTTCTATGCTTTTGTTTAACTGAGTCATGGTTGGCGGAACTTTAATGGCCCATTTTCCAAAAGGATCTTTACATAATATCTGCGTGAAACTGCTTCTTGCATCGGTTTCAGCGTTTTTCAGTATTGTATCTGTCGCAGACGAAGGACCTGCCAAGCCACTTTTCACCCTTTATCAGGAAAGCTTCCCAAAATATTATAGCACTGATGGCGGCCAAAGCTATCAGGGGCTGTGTATTGAAATTATTGACGCCTTGCAAGAGGAAATGCCCGGCTATCAGCTGAAAAACAAGGGTGGTGCGGCGCCTATCAAACGAGTGGAGTCATTGCTGGTGTCAGGAGAAATTGACTTTTTTGTGGGTATGGCCAGAAACGCAGCCCGGGAAGAAAAGATTCTTTATATCGATACCCCTCTGTATAGCGTCAATCATGTGATTGCACTAAGGCGAGATGATAGAGCCCAATTGCAATCATTTGCTGATCTTGCCGCTGCCGGGAGCATACTGACTACGAAGGACTCGGGTACAGCACGCTTCCTTGAAAAGCAGAAAGGCCTGGATGTCGACGATGGAGCGCGCACTATCGAAGCCAACCTGAAGAAACTGGTCAACAATCGCGGCAGGGTGCTTTATTTTCACGATATAGGCCTTTATTCCGCCGTAAAACAGTTGGGATACAGCGATTCGGTCAGGATCGGAGCTCATTCATTCAAGCACTACCAACACTATCTGGTCCTGCGAAAGGATCTTCCGATAGCTCACGTTGATAGTTTTATCAGGGCGGTGGAATTGTTAAAGAATAGCGGAAAACTGGATGCGATCAGCAAAAATTATAAGAGCCAGTAAGGTTCTGATATTGCTAACTGCTTTGTTTAGCGTTTCTTTTAAAGTCAGTGGTAAAGAAATTAAGCCTGTCAGCTCTGAGCAGTTTGTGCTCAAAGTCGAAGGTGTTAGTGACATGGGGCCCCAGAATATCAGTGGCGGGGCGAGCAATATTGGAATTGGTAAAGCTGTACTGGTCGATGATGGAGGAGCTTCTCCAGCCAATGACATCTATTTTTGGGATGGGTCTGCTTCAAATATTTTGCGTTCAGCAAATTTCAGCCTGCCAACTAAACACACCGATATCGAAGCTGCAACCTGGTCTGGTACTCACCCGTATATTGCTACCAGCATGACCAACAGGGACCCCGCTGATTCGAGTGGTAATTTATTAACGCTTATTAACTACAGTACATCCTGCCAGTGCGCTTTATCCGTTAGCAGCAGAAATTTCAGGCCGATTATTTTGGATGCTTTTAAAAAGGTATTCGAAAAAAAATGGTACCTTAGAGTTTCCACCGCGGCATCAAAGAAGGGAGGCATTAATGTCGAAGGGCTTTCATATGTATACGGTAGAAAAGATGCATTAATGGTTGGTTTTCGCTCACCGTTGAGTAGTGAAAACTTTGGGGATCCGGAACTGGATCCAGAGTATTCCTATTATAATGGCAATGCTATCGTGCTGGAGGTGGCAGATCCTATGGGTAGTCGGCCTGAGGTGCGGGTTCATGAGCTTGACCTGCAAGGGCAAGGTGTTCGCTCTATGGAATATTCTATTTTGGCGGATGGCTACTTTATTGTTTCAGGGCCGGCTAATGTTGGTAATGACTACGCATTGTGGTTTTGGGATATGCAACGCAATGATCTGCAGAGAATGAGTGTTGATGGGTTTTCGGACCTGTGCCGTCCTGAAACAGTTTTCGAGTGGATAGATAATGATGTTGCCTATCTGTACGTGCTTAGCGAAAGAGCGGGAAAGTTCTGCAAAGATATGACGTTCGATGCGCTGCGCGTAAGACTTGATGAACTGAAGTAGAAAAAGAAGTATAGCAAGAAGTACAACAGGAAGTAGATGTATGGCAAATAATAAATAATCGGAGAGGAGAAGCGCAATGAGACGTAATTGGTTTTGTCCTGTGGCAGCCGCGCTGTGTTTAGGAACTGGTGCTCAGCTGGCAAGTGCGGCAAATAATGATATACAGTCTGAACTCGATGCAATCAAGGCAGATTATCAAAAACGCATTGAAGCCGTGGAGCGTAAGCTGAATGTCGATGGTAAACCACAATCTAAATCACCTGTGTCTGCCAGTTTTAGCAAGAGTTACCTTACTTTTGAGTCCGCGGACGGAAATTATAAGATGAAGATTGATGGCCGGATCATGATAGATATCGGCTACGTAGATAATGATGATGAAGATAATCATCTGGTGAGTGATAATGACGTTCGCCGCGCCCGGCTTGCATTCAAAATGGATTTTTACAAGGACTGGGCAGCAGAATTTGATATGGATCTTTCTGGTAATGAAATTGAGATTAAAGATTTATGGCTCGCATATAATGGTATAAGTAATACCAATATCAAATTTGGTAATCATAAACCGTTTTTTAGTATGGCGGAATCAACGACATCGCGCTGGTACCCGTTTGTTGAGACTTCCATGATATCCGATTCGCTGGCGCCAGGCCGTCGTTTGGCGATCAGTGGTAGTTACTGGCAGTACCCGTTTTTTGTGGGCGCCACGTTGTTCGGCAACGAGTTGGAAGCTAAAGATCCGGATATAGACTGTGATGATGAGGAAGTTGCTGGCGAGGACGTATTGGTAGATTGTGATTATGAGGATCCGGATACCAATCAGGATTATGGTGAAACAGAAAGTATAGGCTATGCGGTGCGTGGCGCATTTCGGCCCTGGTATACTGAGGACGGTAAGCAGGTTGTTCACCTGGGAGCCGGTTATCTCAGAGGTAAGCCTCAGTCCTCAGAGGGTGGCAGAGAGCGGGTTCGCTTCAGAGCCTACCCGGAAAGCCGCGTAGCAAGAACCCGCTTTGTAGATGCAAAAATCAATGGTACAGAGGAATATCAGATAACCTATCTTGAGTTTGCTTCAAGAGTAGGAAACCTGACGGTGCAAAGTGAAATTTTCGAGGTTTCAGCAAGTCCACTGGATTCTGCAGATGGCGATGACTTTGATGGAAGTGGCTATTATATCCAGGGAAGTTATTTCCTGTCTGGAGAAGGGCGCGCTTACAGCTTTAATGACGGCGAATTCGGTGGTGTAACACCGACCAATCCGAATGGAGACCTGGAAGCCGTAATTCGATTCAGCGAAGTGGATTTTAATGACGACGATGCATTCGATGGCGGTGACGGTGGCGAGGCTGAATCCATAACATTGGGTGCAAACTGGTATGTGAACACTAATATTGTGTTCAGATTGAATTATTCACTGGTGGATTTGGGTGAAAATGCAGACGCTGATGGTGATTTCATTGATGAAGATGACCTTAAGATTGTAACGTTAAGAACACAGGTAATGTTCTGATTCAGTGTTGTATTGATGCGGTCGGCCAATCAATTCAGAGGAATTGGTTTCTGATTCTGTATTGGCCGATTCGCACCATAGCTTTATTTGATGACTTATGGGCCGTAGAACATAGAAAGTGGGCTACCCAATCTGAAAGCTCTTTAAAATCGCAAATTACAGTGACCTTAAAAGATGCGATATGGCTTTTGAGGATATTTGTTACGACTTTCAAGGGCATGCTATCAGGCGGATATTCTTAAAACGAATATAAAAGCAGTTGCTAATAACATTGCGATTCGATTAAGGCTGTTTTTGGAGGTTAATTAATCCAGAGCTAAAGTTATTTATGGATATAAAGATAAAGTCAACCGGGGCTGCACCATGAAAGCAGTCAGGCAACCTAATGACGGCGGGTGAGCTCGTGGGTATCGGTTTATGAAAATGCATGAACAAATTGGATTTAAATTCAATGCGCTGGCGGTGATCTGCGTCACGCTGATTCTGGCCGGCTTTGGGTGGTATAACTACAGTGCTACCTCGCAGGCACTACAGGAAAGGATGGATGCGCGTATTAGCTTGTTAATGGACCGGTTGCAGCTGAGTTTACCCATTACCTTGTGGAATTATGAAACAGAGCAAATGGAGAAGATACTGGAGTCAGAGGTGCAGGCTGATTATGTCGGTGG
>JAWVYU010000205.1:0-9171 GCA_033722575.1 Ketobacteraceae bacterium
CCAGGGCACGTTGACCCGGGAAGATGGCACCCGGATTGTGGGTACCTGGGAAAACGGTAATCTTGTGGGCGATGCCAATGTCACTTTTCCGGATGGCAGCCGCTACACCGGCCCGATGAAGGCGAATCAGCCGGACGGGAAGGGTGTGTGCAAACAGGAGGGTTCGCTGTTTCCCTGCGAATACAAGTCTGGCCAGCTGGTGGTTAACAAACCGGTACCGAAACCCAAGCCACAGCCAAAACCCAAACCTGAGCCGAAACCGCAACCCAAGCCCGAGCCTGAAGTTGCAACGCCGGAACCGGCACCCAAGCCCGTGCCAGTGGTAAAAACCCCTGCGGTACCAAAGCCGGCTCCTGCCCCTAAACCGGAAGCGGCACCAAAACCTGAAGTGGCGCCAAAGCCGGAAGTGATAAGCGAGCCTGAAGTGGCGTCTGAGCCGGCACCGGTCACCTCTGACAATCCTCTGGCCGGAACGGCCAAAAAGGCCAACCCTCTGGCCGGCACGGCGAAACCGGCAAAACCCGGGGCTGACGAACCGGCTGCCGTGACAGCGCCAGCGCCGGAAAAAGCAGCTGCTCCGGCCGCAGCCCAGGAGCCGGAGCCAGCAGCGCCTGCGGCCAAACCAGCCCAGCCGACATCGGATAATCCGCTGGCCGGTACTGCCAAAAGCGCAAACCCTCTGGCCGGTACGGCCAAGAGTGCCAAGCCTGCTTCTGACAGCAATGATCAGCCGGCACCACAAGCCGAGCCCAAAGCCGAGCCCAAAACCCAGCCCAAAGCGGCGGAGCAGGATGATCCGGAAGCCGAATCACCTCGCAGACGCAGTCCCCGTGGTGCCAGCCTGACCCCCTCTACCCTGGAGGCCATTGCGGCACTGACGGCCTCACCGCCTGCCGCAGGCAAGCGTTTTGTCTTTGCCCATGACTGGGAGCAAACCGGAAAGTCCACCCTCAGCAAAGCCTGGGTGGAACGTGATGTTAACCGTGTCGGCGATCTGCGGATCCGGGCGGAGGGTGATTATGTGGTGGAGCTGATGATTGATGAGTATTTCGGCCCAGGTGAGTACCAGTTGAAATATTTCAAGGGAACCATCACCAAGCCGGGTGTAGCGTCCTACCAGACCACCTCATCCCAGCCGGGTACCGTGGTGGTTACCGAGGAAACGGACCAGTTCATCAAGGGACATTTTGCCTTCAAGGGATACCGAAACGGGTCGCCGGTAACCGGCGAGAGCCGCAAGGTGGAAGCAGGGGAGTTCGTTCTGCCCAAATAAGTTCGCCCGAAAACAGGATCAGGATTTCAGCAGCTGCATGGTGGATTCGATCTGCTGCCGGGCCTCCTCCAGAATCTCCTTGCTGGCTTCCGGGGTCAGCTTGCCCAGAGACAGCTTCTCGAATGCCGGCACCTTCTCGATAGGCGGGACGTCGCTGCGTTGCCGCCCCAGATAGCTGTGCAGCTGGGCCACCTGCACCAGATCACAATAATCGGCCGGTCCTTCGTGCTCGCGGCGCCAGTCCTTGGCATGCTGGGCCACCGCCACCAGATCTTCATTAAAGTTCCAGCGCTTGAGAATAACGGCTCCCAGATTGGGGGCATACTCCGCCAATGCCTTGTTCAGTAACTCCGGGTCTTCAATCAGGGACTGATAATTAGAGGCATAGCGTAGCAGTGGCACGCTGCCGATATCGTGCAGCAAACCTGCCAGCAGCCCCTGCTCAGGGTCCAGGCCTTTCAGGTGTTTGGCCAGAACCTGACTGATGGCAGCCACCTCTATGGAGTGGCTCCAGAGTTCGTCCATGCGCTTTTTTATCACCGGCTCTTTGGTTTTGAACACTTCCCGCAGCGTAAAGCTGGTGACCAGCTGCTTGGTGGTCTGCAGGCCCAGCCGCACAATGGCCTGGGCACTGGTTTCAAACTCCTTGGTACCCCTGAACAGCGGGCTGTTGGACGCCTTGATCAGTTTGGTGGCAATGGCCGGGTCTGAATTTACCGCCTGGGCGATGGTTTTGGCGCTGTCACCGCTGTCTATCAGCTGGCGCACCTTCAGCGCCACATCCGGCAGGCTGGGCAATTCCAGACGGTTGTTGCGCAGGTCTGAGTAGATATCAAAAAATAGCTGTTTATCCTCCGGCTGATCTTCCCGCAGAATCTGTTTGACTTCATAGCTGTCGATGGGGGCTTCTGCCAGAATGGACTTGAGATGCTCCAGGCTTACCTTCAGCACGGCGGCCGGGGAGTGTGCGTAAACCTGGTAGGGCCGGGGGCGCTCGCGGGTAATGGCCTTCAGGCCCTCCGGCGTATTTGCCTGCAGGGTTCTGACGCCACCAATTTTCTTGGTGGGGTCCTTCAGGTCCAGCTCGCCGGCCAGCACAAAGTATTCGTCGTCGTCTTCCTCGCCGGCCTCAATCAGCTGGTCGCCTTTTTTCAGCTTGAGGATTTCACTTTTGTTCACCAGCAGAATCAACTGCTGATCGGTGAGGTGTTTGAGAAATTGGAAATTCTTGAGCGCGCTGATATCCATGATTCCGCCAGTCATCTGTCACCGGTTTGCCTGCTCGGCCCGGCTATCTGGTTAACTGAGGTGTGACCCTCAATCAAAAAGTGTAGTTGATCTGGTGGAAATTGAAGGGAAATCAGGTGTTTGATTACGGGGGATCTGGCCGTAATGTGACCAGATCCCCCATTCCGGGACCTGCCGTCAGTCCGACATGGCCTCGATATAGGGGGCAATAATGTCGTAGCCCCTGATCTTGGCTTTCAGGACGGACATGAAGGTGTAAGCCCCCATGATTTTGCGTACCAGGAACATCAGTTCCCGGGGCGGTACCGTGAAATAGCGGTTGGCGGCGGACAGCCCGGCCTGGAGGCTAAGGCGCGCCGGCAGGTCACTTTCACCCCAGCAGTATTTGCCGTCCTCGGTGAGCAGGAACGCCGGTGGCGGATGTTTTTCGATATCCGTGAAGGGCTCTATCGCCATAAAGCAGAGTTTGGCCAGTCCCCGTTTGGCTTCCCGGCTGGTGTTGGGATCCCGGAAAAAACGCAGATCGTCCAGGGCGTCGAACAGCAGGTCTTCGTCGTGATAGAAGGCGGCCTTGACGATGCGGCGGCCGGGATTGATGGTTTCCTGTGAGAATGCCCGCACAGCACCAAAGTCCAGCAGCACGATACGGTCCGGTTCGGACTCGCCATCCCCCAGTCGCACAAAATAATTGCCGAAGTTGGGGTCGGTCTGCATTTCACCCCATTCGAACACTTCCCGCCAGCACAGATCCAGGGCAGCGGCGCAGATCGCGTTGCGGCGTTCCTGGGACAGTTGCAGGGTAACAGGGGAATCAATATCCACGCCGCGTTCAAAGCTGGTGGCGATCACTTTTTTAGATGAAAACTCTGAATAAACCCGGGGCACGATATAGCGCGGGTCATCTTTCAGCCGTTCATGGAATTGCCGGGTTTTCTCGAACTCGTGAACGTAATCCACCTCGCGATACATCATTTCGCGGATTTCTTCGAACCACTGGGAAAACTCTTCGGTAATGGGAACGATCCGGGCCATCCGGATCAGGTTTTTCACAGCGTTAAGGTCGCTGTCTACCGCTTCAGCCACGCCCGGATACTGCACTTTAAGGCAGATCTGCTCCCCGGTTTCCTTGATGGTGGCCCGGTGTACCTGACCGATAGACGCACAGCCTATGGGTTCTTCCTCGATGACAAGTTTGGCCAGCTTATCAGGACCCAGTTCGTCTTCCAGGGCTTCGTAAATGGAAGTCCATTCCAGGGCGCCGGTATCGTCTTCCAGGGTGTGGAGTGCTTCGGTCACTTCCGGGGGCAGAAAATGTTCGCCGTAGAGCGCCATCATCTGACCGATTTTCACGATACTGCCTTTCAGGTGGCCGATTTCCTGGGCCAGGTAATGGGCCTGACGGGACAGGATCTGCTTTTGCCGCTCGTCCCGCTTGTCCCTGCTGGTAAACATGTTACCTGCAGACTGTGCAGCCAGCCGTGTGGAGGCCAGAAAGCCCGCTTTTGCCATACTGAAACGCCGTTCAAACGAGCCGGTTTTGACCCGTTTCAGGGTACGCATGGGTTTTCTTGATGACTCTTCATCCGTCATGGAAATAACACCTGAATCCATATTTAACTCCCTCCCGGAGCTGGTTGCGGAAAATATCCGCACCGTCCGTGACTGCTAATGCATAGACTGCATTCCAACTACTGCATATTAACGCTAACAAATTTAGGGTTAATATGTCCCCTGAAGTTTTCCAACCTGGTTCTGAATAGGCCACAATAGCCAAAGCAATGAAGGCGCGATTTTACCCCATTCGGGGGAATATCTCACGGCCTTTCATTAACCCCATTGCTGCTTGCGTTTTGTCAATTGTGGCGGCTACAAGAGGTAATCAATGACCGACAAAGAGGTGGTGGACTTTTCCACGGCGCGCGAAAAAGCCATTAACAAGCGCAAGGCCGAGCGGGAAAAGGCGCTGGAGAAACAATTCAAGAAAGCGATGGGCTGGAAAAAAAACCGCCCCAAAAAGAAACCGCCCGGCAACAAGGGACCACGGCCCAAAGGCCGGAAATAGGCTGCACTAGACCACAAAGGCTTGGGCTTTACCCGCGCGGAAACGACGGATATTGTCGCTGGTGATGGTGAGAATGCGCTGGCGTGCCTCACGGCTGGCCCAGGCGCAGTGCGGTGTCACCAGCAGGTTGGGTAAGGACTCTTCCAACAAAGGATTGCCCTGGCGTGGTGGCTCTTCCGTCAGCACATCAACACCGGCCCCGGCAATGATCCCTTCTTTTACAGCGGTTACCAGATCCCTTTCCGAAACGATGCCGCCCCGGGCGGTGTTCAGCAAAAAGGCTGTGGGCTTCATTCTGCGCATGTCTTTCAGCGTGATCAGGTTTCTGGTTTCCTCGCTGAGCAGACAGTGAACAGAAAGTACGTCCACCCGGGGCAGCAGATCATGAATGGGTATACGGTCAGGGCGATCATGGCCTTCGCGGCTGGCTACCAGCACGTCCATACCGAAAGCCCTGGCCATGTAGGCCATACCCTGGCCCAGATCGCCATAACCGATAATTCCCATGGTTTTGCCTTCCAGCTCCATGATGGGGTGGTCCATCAGACAGAATTGAGAGGCATTCTGCCACCGGCCCGCGCGCACATCCTCCAGGTAGGGCAACAAATTACCCGCCAGCGCCAGCAACAGGGAGAAGTTATGCTGTACCAGTGACGCACGGCCGTAGCGCGTGGCATTACAGACCCGGATATCAAGGCTGCGGGCTGCCTCCAGGTCGATATTGTTGGTTCCGGTGGCCGTTACCGCGATCAGTTTCAGGTCGGGGCACTGCTCCAGAATGTCGCGGTCTAACGTCACCTTGTTCACGATGGCAATACCGGCATCCCGGAGCCGCTCCGGGGCCTGTTCCGGCGAGCTCTGGTCATGGCAGACAAGATCATCCACGGCGGATTCCAGCAGTGAAAAGTCCAGATCGTTGCCCATGCTCCGGGCATCAAGAAACACGGCTTTCATAACGATTCAGGTTTCCTTGTCGGTGAGTTCCCAGGTATCCGCTGCAGCGGTAACGCGGCCTTCCTGCACCAGTTTATCCAGGTGGGCCTGCAACGAATACCTGGCCAGGCTGTGCAGAAAAATCGGGACTTCGTCATACACTTCGGCCACCAGGGCATCCATGGTGGCAGGCTGGATTGCAGCCAGCTTTTCCAGGGTCTTGTTTTCGCGCATCAGACGGTGCTGGATGGTGCCTTCAATAACGTCTGCGGGGTGGCTGATCAGTTCGCCGTGGCCCGGTGCTATGTGTTGCATGGGCAGGCTTTTGATGGCTTCCAGAGATCTCAGGTAATCCCCCATGTTGCCATCGGGTGGGGCGATTACCACGGTGGAACCCTCCATGATGTGGTCGCCGGTAAACAGCAACTGTTCATCCTCAAGCAGATAGCACCAGTGGTTGGAGGCATGTCCAGGGGTATGAACAGCCTGCAGGGTAAATTCACCGGTGACCAGGCGAGTCTCTTTGCCCCAGACAATATCCGGTTTAAAGGTCTGGTCCTGACCCATTCCCTCGCCGGCAGCAGGTTGACCGTAGACTGTTGCCCCTGTACGGGCGGCCAGGGCGGGTGTGCCGGGGGAATGATCCACGTGAGTGTGGGTGCACAGTATCCAGCGAATGGGTGCCTGAAGGTCCGCAGCGGCCGCCACAATGGCATCAATGTGTTTTTGGTCGGCGGGGCCCGGGTCGATCACTGCCAGTTCCCGGTTCCCGATCAGGTAGGTATTGGTCCCCGGTCCTGTCATCATCCCCGCATTGGGCGCCACGACGCGGTGCACCAGGCGGGAAAGGTTCACCAGTTTACCGGGCTCAAATTGCGACATCTGGGTTACCCTCCGGGATTAAAGGTTCTGATAACATTGTCAATCATCTGGTCAGCGCAGGTAAAGGGCTCTTTGTCGTTATCGCTGCACATGGCGCGTAATGTGACCAGGGTGGGCAGTATCAGCTGCATCCTGCCTTGCTGACACTCCTGCAGTGCTTCTTCCGGGCGCAGCCAGCGGGTTTGTATGGCTTCATAATCCTCGTGGCTGAGTTCCTGTTCCTGTGGTGCTCTGGCAATAAAAAAACGGGTATCGTAGCGCCGGGGGTTATCCGGTGGCGTAACCCACCGGCTGATATAGTGGAGCTTGTTGGCCGCCAGCGTGAGGCCCTGTTCTTCAATCAGGGTTTGCCAGCATAACTCGCCATTCAGCAGGCGGTGGCGCCAGGTATCGCGCTGGGCCTGGCTGGTGGTTTCATTCACCATCAGCAGACCGGCTTCTTCAAAGGCTTCCCGCAGCGCTGCCACCCAGAAAGCCAGTGCACTGGTCTGAATGGGAGCCCGGGCCTCGTGGGGCATAACCTGATCGGCGTTGTAAGGGCTGGATGCACGGGCCAGATCCAGGGTGGCAAAGGCATGTTGCTCGCAGGCATCGGGCATCAGGGTTTGCCATACCGGATCACTGTCGTTGCTATCCAGTTTGCCACCGGGGAATACCCAGGCACCACCCACAAATACTGCCTCCGGGTTGCGCTGTTGCATCAGTACCTGAGGCCCCTGTTCATGATCCCTGACCAGCACCAGGGTGGCCGCCGGTTCGATTAAAACGGTTTCGGTCATCTGTTTACTATTAACAGGCATTTTTATGGCAAAGGAGTATAACAGTGATTGCTTTAAGAAGCAGTCACGGGCTGCGGGTGGCTGCGTCTGACAACCTGAACTATAAAGAATAAGTAACGGATAAATTTAAAGGCATGATGTGGCAGTGAATTTATGAAATCTGTTTGGTCGAAACTGATATCCCAGCATTTGCAGATGCTGGAGGAGAGCTGCCAGCCTGACGTGATTAATTTTATGTTGTCAGAAAGCGGTCTTGCCCGGGGCCGTGACGGCGCCGTGGCGAACGCGTCGCTGGCGGATGTGAGTCATTACCTGGATACGCTGGAAAATTATCTGGGAACGCTCTATCGGGAGCGGGCAGAAGAATATTTCAGCCAAGCGGTTGATAAGGGGTGGCAGGGCCCCGACAAGATCAGGGAAATGGCGAAAAAGCTGAAACTGGAAGCGGAGAAAAAGGATGAGCTCGCCCAGCGGCTGTCAAAAATCAACCGGGATCTGATGCAGGCCAAGGAATCTGCTGAAATTGCCGCCAAGGCCAAGGGTTCATTTCTGGCGAATATGAGTCATGAAATCCGCACGCCAATGAACGGTATTCTGGCCAGCTCGGAACTGCTGATGAGCACCAGTCTGGACAAGGAGCAGAAGGAGCTTACCAGCCTGATTCATCGTTCTGCCAACTCCCTGCTGGGGATATTGAATGACATTCTGGATCTGTCCAAGATCGAGGCGGGTCGCTTCAAATTTGACAAGAAACCCTTCAGCCTGAAAGAAATTCTTGATGATGCCTGTGACCTTAACAAACTGAGCGCCGCAGAAAAAAGCGTTAATGTATCCCTGAACATTGAGGCAGGTACGCCCCTTTATGTGGAAGGTGATCCCGACCGGGTGCGCCAGGTCATCATGAACCTGGTAGGTAATGCCATCAAATTTACCCAGCAGGGTGAAGTCAGGATACTGGTGGGTTACGACAGGATTGATGCAGAACGCTATAACCTGATTATCGAAATCAGCGATACCGGTATCGGAATTCCCCGTGACCGTATTGAACAGATCTTTGAGGATTTCGAACAGGCCTCCACGGATATTTCCCGCCAGTATGGTGGCACCGGCCTGGGGCTCACCATCTGCAAGAATATTATCGATATGATGGACGGCTACATTGAGGTGGAAAGTGAAGAGGGTAAAGGCGCCTCCTTTACCATTACATTGCCCATGCGCGGGCTCACGGAGCAGGAAGCCGCTGCGCTGCAGACAAACGATGTGGTGGAACTGAAAAACTATCAGAAAAAAGTGCTGGTGGCGGAAGACAATGTGGTAAATCAGCGGGTTGCCCAGAAAATGCTGTCCAGGGTAGGGGTGGAAGCGGATATTGTTTACGACGGAGAGGCCGCCATTGAAGCCGCCAACAACCGCCCCTATGACCTGATCATGATGGATCTGGAAATGCCGGTGGTGGACGGGCTGGAGGCCACCAGGGTAATTCTGTCCGGAGAGGGGCCCAACCGTAATACGCCGATTCTGGCACTGACCGCCAGTGTGATGGAAGACGACCGTCGCCGTATATTCGATGTGGGTATGCAGGGTGTGGTAGGAAAACCCATTCACCTGAAAGAGTTAACCGCCGAACTGGACCGGTTTCTGCAATGATGTCCCCGTGTTTTCCGAGTGAAAGCCACTGATTGCCCCAGATTTGTGACCTTGATACCGGTTTATGACATTTCCTGCAGGGGATTGTGGATTAACCATCTTTACAGGGAAAATAATTCCCGGAATCAAGGCGTTAAGAAGAGCTGTCTGCAACGTAAAGGTTTGCCTAACGGACTGTTTGGGGCGACACTTGAATAAATGACATAAAACAGAAATCTGGCAGAACACAGTAATATACATTCATGGTTTGGTGAATAAGATGATCGCTTCAGACGGCGTGGAAAGTTTGCACGTGAAGGCCGATGCCCAGGTCGTGGCAGATTTGAGCCAGACCGTGCTGTTCAAGG
>JAWVYU010000206.1:0-9149 GCA_033722575.1 Ketobacteraceae bacterium
CTGAATTCGCCTCATTGATCCGAACATCTGGGAATAAGTTTTCCAGATACTGCTTCAGTCCTGTTACGAACAATGGGTGATCATCGATGATCAGAATTCTGGCCCGGCTCAGAACAGACATGTGCGTCCCTCCAAATCAGATAAGTACAGTTTATCCAAGCCAACGCAATAGAAACAATACTTTAGTACCGACTTTTCGCCCCCGGGATGGGTTCCCGGACTGTCCGCCGAGTAACGCTTCAAAGCAATACTTTTGTATTGTCTGCCGGTTCATCGCCATAGATAAAATCAAACCATCACAGTTAGCGACACTCATGCTCAATAACTTATCTTGGAGAGGGAAAGGACATGAAAACCAGGAATGTGAATCAGCACGGCAGCATCGGGCAAATCTGTGTCTATTTTTTAATGGCGCTTGCCTTCATCTCATTGGAGGGTTGCCATGGGGCTGAAAACGAAACGGATCAGAGTAATAACACACTGCCCCGAGCCCATATCGCGGCGGATTCAAACCCACAAACGATCAGAGCCGCAATGCCCCTGGACGGTAGGGGATCCAGCGACGCAGATGGCGACCTATTAACGTATTTCTGGGAAATACGCAGTCAGCCCGCAGGTAGCAATGGGATTATGGACAACGCCAAGCAGGCCATAGCAACCCTGGTACCCGATCTGCCCGGAGCCTATGAAGTGGCTTTAGTGGTGAGCGATGGCAAGCAGAACAGCGATCCTGCCTTGTCCAGTTTAATCCTCACCAATACCACCCCAGTTGCAGACGCCGGTAATGACCAAAGCGTCAATTACCTGGCTAATGTGACGCTGGACGGCAGCCAGAGCAGCGATAACGACGGTCACGCCCTGAACTTTAACTGGGAGGTTGACGCATTACCTGAGGGCAGCGTGGTCACCCTCTCTGACCCCACCATTGCCAATCCCACATTTACCGTCGACCAATCGGGCGACTACCAGTTCGTGTTGGTCGTAAACGACGGTTTTGCAGACAGTAGCGCGGATACAGTGACCGTATCCACCCTGAATATTCCACCGGTCGCTAATGCCGGCGCTGACATCAGTAATCGTCAGGTAGGTGATGAAGTGATCCTGGATGGCAGTGGTTCCAGCGATCTCGATGGCGATTCTTTAAATTTTGAATGGAGTTTTGAAGGCATGCCGGAAGAAAGTACCGCCACTCTTGACGATCCCAATGCGCCCATGCCCCGTTTTACCGTGGATGCAAAGGGTCAATATACACTGGCACTCACCGTAAACGACGGTCAGCTCGACAGCGAACCCGCCAGCGTATTGGTTAATGCCATTAATACACCGCCTGTGGCCCATGCATTGGAAGACAAAACGGTCGAGGTTGGCGATCTTGCCTCGCTCACTGCCAGGCTATCCAGTGACGCAGATGGTGATCCGCTGACGTTTTCCTGGTCATTTACCAGCAGGCCCAGCGACAGTAATGCCATCCTTCAGAACAGCAACCATGTCAATACCCAATTTACCCCCGACGTCGAAGGCATCTACATTCTACAGGTGCTGGTGGATGATGGAGAAACTTCTGATAGCGCTACGGTCACAGTGACCGCCAATGTACTGGGTTCCCAGACTCCGACGGCAAAAGCAGGCCCTGATCAGCAGATTGTACTGAACGGTACCGTGTTCCTGGACGGCTCAGGGTCAACCGATCCGCAAAACGACTCCCTTAATTATTCATGGAGCTTCACCAGCATACCTACTGAGAGTAATGCCCTGCTGCAAGGCGCGAGTACAGTGATGCCTTCTTTTGTTGTCGACGCCGTCGGTGATTATGTGGTGCAACTGATTGTCGACGATGGAGTGCACAAGAGCGACCCGGACACGGTAACCATTGGCACCAACCTACGCCCTGTTGCCGAGGCCGGCGATGATCAAAATATGTTGACTGGGCAAACCATTGAACTGGATGGCAGGGATTCGAGCGATCCCAATCCGGAAGACAGCTTAAGCTATCAATGGAGTACCATCAGTCAACCGGAGGGGGCAATTGTCAGCCTCAGCAATAAAAATGATTTAACCACAGATTTTACTGCCGATATGGCCGGCATCTACATCATACAATTGATTGTTGGCGATGGCAGTTTAAGCTCAGAGCCTGATACGGTTACGGTTACCGTTGTAGAGCCCAATGTCTTGATCTATACAGACCGCGCGAGTTTCGAAGCGGCATTGGGCACCTTCTCTCGCGAGGGATTTAACGAAAGCCTGATAGCTGCTCCCTCTCTAGAATTTGACGATCTCACTGTCAAAAATTTTCAGGACGTAGACCTTAAAACGCTGACTTCTGACACATTGGTCTCGGAGGGAACCCGAGCTCTGACGTCGCAGAAAAGCTCGGCCAATACCGCACAGACCGAACATTTTTCCTTTAACGCGCCCACCACTGCTTTTGGTATTGATATCAATGCATTCAATACCGGGCAGCTACAGGTCTATACCCCCACGGGTTTGTTTAATGAGTTTGTATGGGATGTCACGGAAGATGGTGAACCACCGGGTACTCTGTTTTTTGGCGTCATCAGTGATCTTTCTTTTTCAACCGTCCTTATTGGTCGCTCCAGTCAGTCGGATGGTGTTGGCTATGACAACCTTGTTTACAACCTGCAAATTGAACCCTAGGCGACTGCCTGCTGAAAGGAACAGAGGTGCTCTTATGTGTCATTCAAAGTTATTCATTTATATATTTGTGCTACTTACCAGCCTTAACCTCCCCGGCTGTGGCGGTGGTAACGGCTCGTCTTCCGGCTCATCACAAAGGGATGTTTCAGGACACGGCCCTGTGGGAGTTGAATTGCCGGGCGCGCAGAACGATAACGCGATAGCGTCCACGGTGAGGCTTGCGCCAACTGCCGCTTCAGCTGAGCATATTCAGGGAACACTGTTACTGAACCGCATCGTTGCTGTCATTCATCCGGAAGCCACGGTTGCCCTGGTTAATCGAACTCTGGAGGAAAATAATGCCAGAATTGTGTCCATGAGGGAGAACGACCCCTACGTGGTACTGGTGGTTGAACCTGTTAATGATTTGGTTGAAGCACGGGCACTGGCCGAAAACTTTACTGATAGTTCTGCTTTCTTGTATGCGCGGCCCGGTTTTACTCACCCGGTAACAAATGATGCTTCTGCCGCACCAGCCATTCTCGCCACGCACCATTCACGCACCAATATCTCCCCAGGGAACTTGCCGGACCAGGAAGCCCTGGGCCGTCTCGGCCATTTGCTGCCCGCCCGGGTGCCGGCCGCATGGAATGTAAGGGACGTAGCTTCACATCGTAGCAAATTACTTATTCCCGGCTATTTTGTTGATAATCCACAATACGCGGAGATAGCACAACTAAACTTTGCTGCTTCAGGAGGGCGTGCGCTTACCGCAAGCGATGGCCCCGCCTATAATCTGGGGAATCGTGGCTACGCAATGGCGGGCCTGGCGGCTGCCAATTGGGAGTACCATGAGAGTGGTAGCCCCCATACGGGCGTAGATCCAGTGGCCGAGTCGCTATTGGATGTGACCGGCGTATATACCTACGGACTCGATGAGAGTGAAATCATTACGGCGTTGGGTGACGCCTTAGTCAACCAAAACGAAGCAGATAACATAGTGCTGCTGGGCGTTCAAACCTATGATGATCCCGCAGCCTCCAATTTCCGATATATCGACCGCGCGTGGATGGCCTTGCGCTGGCGCCGCGCTTTCTATGATTCTGTATCGAATGCTGACTTTTTAAACACTAACGTCTTGGCTGTTGTGTCTGGCGGTCGTTTGCCACCAGTAGGCGCCCAAGGCGATTCTGATGCACGCCTGAACAGCTTCTTCGCTGTTGCGGCAAATGAAGATCTGATAACCGTTGCTTCCCGGGATGGGAATCCCGGGCAAATTGCCGCCTTTCAAACCGCCCTGGAAAATCACGTCGATGAGCAGCCCCTGGTCAGCGAACCGCTGAATAATATTATTATTGCTGGCAGTAGTGACGACACCGGTAATCAAACACAGAATTCGATGGACGGCAGCTATGTGCGAATGGTTGGAAAGGATGTGCTGGCGCCCTGTGTAGTGCCAAATTTTTGTACCGAAGCGTCCATCCCTCTTAGTGGCCCCCATGTTGCTGCTGCACAAGTTGCCGGCCTGGCGTCGTATCTTTGGCACCTGGATAATAGCTTGTCCGTAGAGGATCTGATATCACGATTGCAGCATGCGTATTTTGCAAGCAAATTACCTGGTGTACTTGATGCCTGGGTGGCGGTGCTGTCTCTGGATTCAGAACTTAATAATGCCCCGCTACGACGCACGCTACTGGATGTTTCAGGGCCAGAAGACCAACCGGATGGCCATTTTGATGAACGGGATGTGGCAGCTTTTGTGTCCGCCTTCGAAGCCTTTGAAAACGCCATCGAACCCACCTGGTCTGTCTATGATCTGAACGGCGATGGCTGGACTGGCGGGAATCATACCGCGTCCATGGATCTGGATATCGACATGCTCCCAGATTTTTCAACGGTGGAGCAGATGGTTGCAGGAGAATCCATGACTTTTGATGAAAACGCTCTGACCGATTCGGAAGTCTTATGTTATTACGCCTGGTCACCCCTTTATACCGGGGAAGAAACGGCGCGCAATCAGATTCCTGATTGCAATGGTGAGCTGGTGGTAGAACTCACCTTAATGCAAATTACATTGGCAACCTATGCCATGCATGGAGAACGCGATAGCAGTGGAACCATACTGAATATTCCTGATGGAAGTGAAGCCAGAGCATCCGAAGCAAACACATCAGTGCCAATTCTTGGGGTATCTTCGTTAAGCGAAGCTGCCGCCGGCACTATCGAATGGCATACTGATTTCAATGAAACCAATATATCTTTGGAGCGCTTTCATTTCGACTTTTCCGCGTTGGCCACTGCTTCATTTACTCCGCCTCAGGCCGAGTATCTCGCTCGCTCCTATGTCAATGGCAGTTTCTTTTTCCGCTTTACAATCAATGCCACAACCAACATCTCGTTCATCGGTAGTGTTGGGGGAGAGAATACTGATACTTATATTAAACTTTGGGATCGGGATATAATATTTTTCGAAATGGAAGGCGATCTGGCTGAAATTCCCATTGATTATTCCCGAGATCTTCCGCCGGGAAGCTATGAAATCGTGTTCAACTCATTTGTGTACGCCGATTATTATCCTCCGGAATCCGAGCTTGATTCGGGAAATGGTGAACTGGTGCTAACGGTTTTGTTCAATGCACCTGATTGAAAACAAAGGCAAACGCGCTAAAGGAGGCAGTGATGAAAACGACTTATTTGATACTGTGCCTGAGCATCCTGTGGATACTCAGTGGGTGCGATCGTACGTCCAGTTCGAACCCCATACCGGAGTTCGTGGAGGTCACCGGTGCAACGGGCGAGCTGAATGATTACGATTATAAAAATTCAGAGGCAACGGTCGACCTGAAGAATCTCTTTAATTCAACGGTGTACTTTCGCTACGCCCAAAATGAAGAAAGCAAGATCAAAAGTACCGATTCAACTGAAATCACACCCAGTTGCAGCAGTCAGGGATCAGAGCTGAATTGTTCAGTGATTTTTCCTAACCCGTTCAATTCACCGAATCAGGACAAGGTATTTGAGGCAGAGACTGTCGTCTATTACCAGTGGTTTATTGATTATCAGCTTTCCGGGGGTAACGATGTTGCGACCGTTGAGGGCCCCGTTCGGTCGTTCAGCATAGAGCAATACGAACTCTGCGTCGAAGACGCCCAATGCTCCGCTGGACGATTGTGCAAAGGTATCGAGAGCGGAGGAGGTGCCAATATCTCTGCCTGTGTCCTTCCGTCCTGCCCGACGGGTGCTAACGTGCAGTTATGCGGCGGACAGGGATAGTGTAACTGGAGTACAGGCCTGTGGAGCTGCGAGCCGGATTATACAAGCGCCCCACTCTGCTCAGGTTTCACTGTACTGGGATTTCTTTTTCAGGTGTGTCACTCTACCATCATCCGGGGTTCTATCAGCAGGCGGGTCCTTTATATGGTGAATTGTACGGTGAATTCACATCTACTCAAATTCTGGATGCTGGTTATCCTGTCAAGTACGGCTATTGCCAGGGCTGAGATAACCAGCTCAACCAGCGCTCATTTATTAACCATTAATGGCCCCATCGGGCCATCGGTTTCTGACTACATAACCCGCGGGATATCGGATGCCGAACAGGCTGGCGCCGAGTTGATATTACTGCAGATTGATACCCCAGGGGGCCTGGATAGTGCCATGCGGGATATCATCAAGAGTATCCTGAACGCGCCCATGCCGGTGGTGGGATTCGTTGCACCGGAAGGCGCCAGAGCGGCCAGCGCCGGCACCTACATTCTCTATGCCTGCCATGTGGCCGCCATGGCCCCTGCCACTAATCTGGGTGCAGCCACACCGGTGCAAATTGGCGGTGGTGGATCGCCAATGCCAGGGGCTCCGGGTGACGCCAAAGACAAACCAAAACCCGCTCGGGGCGCCACGGCAATGGAAAAAAAACAGATAAATGACGCTGTAGCCTATATCAGGGGGTTGGCAGATTTACGTAATCGCAATGCGGATTGGGCTGAACAGGCGGTACGTGAAGGTGCCAGCCTGAGTGCCAACGAAGCGCTGCAAAACAATGTCATTGATTTGATAGCGGGTGATTGGGATAAGCTGTTGCAGGCCATTCATCATCGCGAAATTGAGTTTAACGGCAAACCCAGAACGTTGCAGACGGCGAACGTTGAGATAATCAGGATAACGCCCGACTGGCGAAGTGATATGCTGGGTGTTATCGCCAATCCGAACATGGCCTATATTCTGCTGTTAATCGGTATCTATGGGTTAATTTTTGAATTCTCCAATCCCGGACTGGGTGGACCCGGTATTATCGGAGCTATCTGCCTGTTTCTGGCGCTGTACGCTTTTCAGATATTGCCCGTTAGCTATGTGGGACTGGGGCTTATCGCGCTTGGGGTCGCTTTAATGGTAGCAGAGGCCTTTGCTCCCAGTTTTGGCATTCTGGGTGTTGGCGGCGGCATTGCTTTTGTGGTGGGGTCGATTATTTTAATGGATACCGACCTGCCCGCCTACCAGATTGCGTTTCCCTTGATTGCGGGGTTCGCTCTGTCCTCGTTTCTGCTGTTTGGCGTTGGTTTGAACATGGCCATGCGTGCACGTAAACTCAAGTACGCGACCGGTAATGAAAGCTGGATTGGTAAAAAGGCCATTGCCAGCGAAGCCTTCATCGGCAAAGGCCATGTAAGGGTGGAGGGCGAACGCTGGCGCGCGGAGTGCAGCGAACCTGTTGAAGCAAACGACGAAGTGATTATTGACGAGATCAATGGCCTTACATTAAAGGTCCACAAGAAAACCTGATCACAAGGAGAAAGGCCATGAGTTATTTCACCATAAGTATTGTATTGGTATTTATAGCCCTGCTGGCGGCCAGTTTTCGCGTAGTGCGCGAGTATGAGCGATCTGTGGTTTTTTTATTGGGCCGTTTCTGGAAGGTAAAGGGCCCCGGACTTATCCTGGTGATACCGATTATTCAAACGGCACAACGGGTTGATTTGCGTACCATCGTAATGGACGTGCCCAGCCAGGACGTGATTTCCCAGGATAACGTATCCGTTAAAGTGAATGCGGTGCTTTATTTCCGAATCGTGGATTCAAAAAAAGCAGTGATTAATGTAGAGAACTACCACGATGCCACCAGCCAACTGGCACAAACAACCCTGCGGTCAGTGCTGGGGCAGCATGAGCTGGATGAGATGCTCTCCTCTCGCGATAAGCTCAATGCCGATATCCAGGAAATCATTGATGAACAAACAGATGCCTGGGGCATCAAAGTATCCAATGTGGAAATAAAGCACGTGGACCTGGATGAAAGCATGATTCGCGCTATCGCCAAACAGGCTGAAGCGGAGCGGGAACGGCGCGCCAAGGTAATCCATGCCATTGGTGAGCGGGAAGCATCGGAAAAACTGCTGGAAGCCGCAGAAATTCTATCCAAACAAAAAGAGGCCATGCAGTTGCGTTATATGCATACGCTAACATCTATTGCGGGTGAGAAAAGCTCCACCATTGTATTTCCGTTGCCTGTGGATTTGATGGATAGCCTTGTAAAAAGCCATTCTGAAAAAGGCTGACAGGTTTCGCGGCGGCACTTACCGCCGGGCCTTATCCTGCCCTTCCGGAAACTCGACAGCGTCAATATCCACCACGAAAAACGGAAAATACTGATCAGTGCCGAAGTGATTTCCGGCTTCTACATGAGCCGGCAGGCGAAACCCGCCAAAAGGTTGCAGTCGATATCGCTTTTCCGGATTGGCATTGCTCCACCGCTGGAACCGGATTTCTGTGGGCTGTCCGTCCTCTGTTAACTTAAGGTCAACTGATTGGGAAAGTCCCTGGTGCTTTATTGTAACTCGCGCATGATCAGCTGCTGTGCTTTCCCAGGTAATTCCAGGGCCGGGCAATACCGCTGCAGGAGTCCAGAAAACTGCTTCGGCGGCATAGCGCCCGAAAGCCGAACGCCTATGATCCGGGTCTCCGCCCAGACGGGCAACCGGCAACAAACCCATTATCCAGAAGCGTGTCCAGGTATGGCTATCAGAACCGGATAGCCTCAACAGGCCGCGCTGCGCCCGCATTGACCAAACAAACCCGTGCGGCGAGGCCAGTACCTGAGTTGCGGTAAAATCCAGATAGTTGGGGTTCTCCCGGTTACCCATGCCGAAACGTCCGGCCATACCGATCTTTGCCACCGTATAAAGCGGTGCGCCCGGCTCGATAGTGTACAGAAAATAGCGCCGCACTGGTTCGGGCAGATGTTCGACCATGTCAACAGAGAATACAGGTGGTTGTTCAGGCTGGCTAATCGCAAGCTTATACATCGCTGTCCGGTCAGCCCGGTGATCCAGCAGCCGCCAGACCACGAGAATTACCCCGCTAAAGAGGACAACCAGCAACACAGCAATTATTGCACTCACCCTGTACCCCCCTCAATTGGATGCGATCCGGCCAGTCCCTGGGTAATAGTAAAGGCAATGTCCGTAAGCGGCCAGGGTTGATCCGGCTTGCACCAGGAACTCCAGGGCCGGTGTTCA
>JAWVYU010000207.1:0-9127 GCA_033722575.1 Ketobacteraceae bacterium
AAATTCAGGGATCAACTGGGCAAACAATACTTTTATCTGTATCGCGACTTTTCAAGAGGTGCCGATGTTGTCCTGCCGTCCTGGCTGCCATTACCCAAATTCAGACGCAGCCAGAAAGCAAAACGCCATCTTGAGCAAATGTTCCGGGACCTGATAGCGGAAAGGCGGCAAAACCCGCTGGAACCAAAAGATTTGCTGCAGGAACTGATAGAAGCCAAATATTATGACGATAAACCGCTGCCAGAGAATGTACTCACCAGCATTATGCTGTTTATTCCCTGGGCCGCCCATGAGACAACCGTTGGTGCGGTTGGATGGACCCTGATAGATTTACTGCAGAATCCCGACTATCTGCTGAAAGTCAAACAGGAGGTGGATGAAGTCCTCGGCAAGGATCAGAACTATACCAAAGACACCCTCAAGCAGCTCAAACATCTTGACTGGGCAATCCTGGAATCAGAACGAAAACACCCTGTCGCGCACATGATATTACGCGGTGTCCGGGAAGATGTGGAGTTCGAAAAATACAAGTTAAAACAGGGAAGCCTGCTGTTTCTTGCGCCTGAAACTGCCCACAATATTCCTGAGGTATTCAGCAATCCCGAAAAATACGATCCGGAGCGCTTTTCACCTGAACGGATGGAAGGCACCAAAACCTTCAGCCTGATCGGGTTCGGCGGCGGCGCTCACCGATGTGCGGGCGTGAATTTTGCCAAGCTGGAACAGAAGGTCCTGGTGGCCAAACTGCTGCAGAATTACGACATAGAGCTGCTGTCCAAGAACCCGAAACCTCAGCAGGGCATTGATACTGCCTGGCCGGAGTCACCCACACTCATAAAATACCAGCGAGCAACCTCAGGTCGACAGGATCCACCATGAATAAAATACTCGTTACCGGTGGGCTCGGAAACATCGGCGTCAGAATTATTGATGAGCTGTTGCTCCACGGATACCAGGTTCGATGTCTGGACCTGAAGAACCGTGCCAATGAGAAAACTGCCAGGCGTTATCACGGTGCAGTATCCATAATGTAGTGCGATATTACCGATAACCACGCGGTTACCGAGGCCGTCAGGGACGTTGGTGCTGTAATACACACTGCCGCGATCCTGCCACCATTCTCCGAAACCAATCCGGAACTGGCCCGCAAGGTCAACGTGGACGGTACCAACAATATTATTGCGGCAATTGAAAGCGTGAACCCCACTGCCCACCTGATTTTTTCTTCTTCCGTGAGCGTTCATGGCAATCAGACCACCTGCGCAGATCAACCACGCCGGATCGACGATCCCTTCAATCCGTCAGATCAGTACAGCAGGCATAAAGTAGAATGTGAGGGAATGCTTCTGAAAAGCAGCATACGCTGGACGATTCTCAGGATTAGCGCCTGTGTGGATGAAAAGTCCCGCATGCTGTCACTGGACAATATCAGGGACAGCCTTGAGATATTCCTCAGTGTGGCACCGAAATGCCGCATTGAATATATTCACCCGCAAGATGTAGCCACGGCCATGGTTAACAGCATCAATAATGAGGAAGCTGTTGGCAAACGCTTTTTTCTGGGCGGCGGAATAAACTGCAGGAGTTACTGGCGCGACCTGAATTCCATTCGACTGGAAACCTTTGGCCTGGGAAAGCCTCCGGAGTCCTGTTTTGGTAATCAGAGTTTCTATACCGATTGGCTTGATACTGATGAAGCCCAGCGAATTCTGAATTTTCAGAACCATGATCTGGAAGATTACCGCCGGGAACTGATGACCATGTTCAGGTGGCCCCGGCGCTTACTCAGCTTTGTGCCTTCAGCAGCCAAGGACTATAGCTGGAAATGGCTGCCCCTATTAATCCGGCGATAGCCGGTAAACTATGATTACTGACATCTTTTTTCATAGGTTGAACGAATCTTTTCGCGGTAGCTATCTGCCTCATCATCGCTCATATAGGTTCTTTCTCCTTGCTCGTTATAGCGGTAGTAGCGATTGATGCGTTCACTGTCTTTGACTTCCCCTAACAGGCGCTGACAGTATGCCGCCAGCTTTTCCTCTTTTTCTTTCTGCTCCTGCTTTTCCTGCTCCTTCAGCTTTCTTTCCTCCTCCAGTGCCTCCACCAGGCGCCGATGCCGCTCCAGGCGCTGTTCATCGGTCACTGCGGGCACTGCTGGGGAGGACCTGCTTTCCGGCATATCCAGGGTTTCCGCGTCCACATGGCCCGGGGGTCTGTCACCAAAATGCACTTTACCGTTCTCATCGGTCCAGCGGTATACCTCCGCCTGCGCTGTCCCACACCAAGTCAGCAGCGTTACCAGACTGAGCACGCTACTTATTACCATTTTCATCAGGGTTCCTCTCATCTCTGGCCTGACATACCGCCATTCTGACATTTTAGCAGGCAAAAAAAACCCCGGCCGAAGCCGGGGTCCTAAAGGCAAGGGTAAGTACCTTTGGAGAGAAGCCTTTATGATTTGCCAGTAAATTCCGGGTAAGCTTCCATACCGCAGTCAACGAGGTCCATACCTTCGTACTCGTCCTCTTCGCTGACACGGATGCCCATTACGGCTTTCAGGATGCCCCAGACGATCAGGCTGGCTACGAATACCCAGACAAAGATAGTCAGTGCACCAATGATCTGGCCGGAGAAGCTTGCACCACTGTTAGTGACAGGCACCAGCAGCAGACCCAGCAGACCTACAGTACCGTGGACAGAGATAGCACCTACAGGATCATCAATTTTCAGTTTGTCCAGCGTCAGGATGCTGAACACTACCAGCACACCACCAATCGCACCGAAGATAGTCGCCTGGAGGGCTGAAGGTGTAGAAGGCTCAGCAGTAATGGCTACCAGACCAGCCAGTGCGCCGTTCAGCAGCATGGTCAGGTCAGCTTTACCGAACAGCAGACGCGCTGTGATCAGTGCGGCAATACCACCACCGGCAGCAGCGGTATTGGTGTTCAGGAATACCATGGCAACAGAGTGTGCGTTGGCAACGTCGCCCAGCTTCAGAACCGAACCACCGTTGAAACCGAACCAGCCCATCCACAGGATGAAGGTACCCAGCGTGGCCAGCGGCAGGTTGGCACCAGGAATAGCGTGTACTTCACCGTTAGGACCGTATTTGCCCTTACGAGCACCCAGCAGCAGCACGCCAGCCAGAGCAGCCGCAGCACCGGCCATGTGAACGATACCGGAACCGGCAAAGTCAGAGAAACCAAGGTCACCCAGGTTGTACATACCGAACACGTCGTTACCACCCCAGGTCCAGCCACCTTCCATCGGGTAGATGATACCGGTCATAACCACTGCGAAAGCCAGGAAAGCCCACAGTTTCATACGCTCGGCAACCGCACCGGATACGATGGACATGGCAGTCGCCACGAATACCACCTGGAAGAAGAAGTCAGAAGCGCCGGAGTATACAGAGCCGCCAGTGAAACCATCTTCACGACCAGCCATGTCACTCAGAACACCGTCGACATCTACATCAGCTATGCCAGAAAGGAAAATACCGCCGTCATACATGATCGCGTAACCACACACCATGTACATGATGCAGGAAATCGCAAACAGGGCGACGTTCTTGGTCAGGATTTCAGTCGTGTTCTTGGTACGAACAAGACCTGCTTCGAGCATGGCAAAGCCAGCTGCCATCCACATAACAAGGGCACCACACACCAGAAAGTAGAAGGTGTCCATTGCGTATTGTAAGTGAAAGATATTGTTTTCCACGGTAAAGCCTCCGCAAATAAGGTTCTAAAATCTATGGGCTTTAATCAAAATCGGCATGGTTTTGAGTTAAAGCATTAAAGAAAAAAGTGGTTTAAAGGGCGTCTGTACCTGTCTCTCCCGTACGGATACGAATCGCCTGTTCAAGATTGGTAACGAAAATTTTGCCGTCGCCGATTTTGCCGGTGTTAGCGGCTTTGGTAATGGCTTCGATGACCTGATCCAGAAGATCGTCAGCGGCAGCCACTTCGATTTTGACTTTGGGCAGGAAGTCCACCACGTACTCTGCACCACGGTACAGTTCGGTGTGACCTTTCTGACGACCAAATCCCTTAACCTCTGTAACGGTAATCCCCTGGATACCGATCTCAGACAAGGATTCACGTACGTCATCCAATTTGAATGGTTTGATGATGGCCGTGACCAGTTTCATATTTACATCTCCTTTAAGGACGAAGAAGCGAGTTTGTAGTTAAACGAAATAAAGCCTGTTAATCGCAATTCAGTGCATTGTGCTCGCGGGATTACCCGACTTTACGCACAGTTTGCACAAACCATGCCTATTGATATAAATCGCGTGAAAACAACAACTTAAGGGTATACGCAGGGGTATGCACCCCACCCTTCGCACCATTATAGCGCACCAAATTGATGCGTGATGCATTCCCATCATGCACCATAAGCGCGCACAAAAATAGTGCAATCCGCATAAGTCATTGGCGCTATAAAGGATCGCGCTCCTATAACTTTATCGTGATAAACTGCGTACAAAAATCAGGAGGTGCTTTTATGAGCGATAATCTGAGGCCAGAGCAACTGGTACGCCAAGTGCTTGATTTGGTTAAAGAAGCCATACCCCCCGGGCTGGGAGAGGTCGGCCAGGACTTAAAACAGAACCTGCGTACCACTATTTCCGAATCCCTTGCAAATCTGGATATGGTGACCCGGGAAGAGTTTGAGGTGCAGCGGAAAGTGCTGGCCAGAACCCGGCAGAAACTTGAAGCGCTCGAAAAAAGGGCAGCGGAGCTGGAAGCTCTGGCAGAGCAGCAACTGCAGCCAGATAAACCGGAGAACTAGGCAATTCCGCCTAGATCAATATATCCCTGTTTTACTGCATATGTTTTTGGAAAGATAGAATGATCACCCGAGTATTCCCTTACGGGACCAACTGCGCAGCGAAGCGTAACAATGAGTCAGAGTGAATACGCCCATGCGCTGGATGTGACAATGGATTTACAGCAAGAGATCGCCGCAATCTCCCAAAAAGCCGCTTTTTATCTCAAAGATATGAAGATTCAGCAAAAGCGGATTGGTGAATATAAATACAAGTACCTGGAAGCGGGTCAGGGCAAAACCATTATACTGCTGCACGGCGCCGGTGGCTCCAGGCTCATGTGGCGCTCGGTGATGCGCCGGCTGGCAAAACGCTACCACGTCCTTGCATTTGATGTGCCCGGTTATACGCCGCTTTCAAACATCAGGCCATCGTTCCAGTACCTCTCCGGATGGCTCTGGACCTTTATTGATAATTCCGATATCGACACCTTTATTATGGGTGGCTATTCGGCGGGCGCGGGAGTTGCCTGCTACGCGGCAGCCAAGCAACCGGAGCGTGTAGAAAAGCTACTGTTGTTATCCATGCCGAAATGGCCCGGACTGAACGGTGACAACGAGCCCCTGCTGTTCAGAATGCATAAGACCATCCAGGGTTCCACGGAAGAGCGTATTGCACAATACGCTGAAGTAGCCTTCTTTGATCCGCCGCAGCTCTCCATCTATATGAACAAGCCTTTCATCGTGGCTTTCAAATTTATGGAATCCCGCATTGAAACCATACTGGAAGCCACCCGGGTGGGCTTTTTGCTGCTCCCAGCCAGACTCAAACTGCTGCCGGACATTCCCATGATCGCTATTTATGGTTCCGATGACCGGTTTGGCTCTAATGAAGCCACCGAGTATTTCGAGCGTCATGGCGCCAACATCCGAACCCATGTCATCAGTAACTGCGGCCATTTCCCATTTCTGGAAAAATCAGAGGAACTCGCTGATAAAATCCATGAGTTTATGGTCAGCGAGGGCCTCAGGGTAGCAAGCTGACGAAGCCTGTATCTCAGGGAATGCCAATGTGATGATGATTCCATGACCAGCTCGATATTCAGCGCTGTTATCCGGCCCTTCCATGGGATGGGCTCCACCATCAGGAACTTCAGCACGCTTCAGGACATTGTTTTTATTTATTGTCTGGCACTGATTCCACGGCTTCTGTTCGTTATTCTGACGGGCCAGGCCGAACTCAGCCTGGATGAAATCGAATATGACCGCATTGCCTGGTACCTGTCGGAGGGTGAAGGCTATCGCTGGTATTTTGGCTTGGAGTGCACCTACCGGCCGCCGGTTTACCCTGCTTTCCTGGCTGCCATTTACTGGATAGCCGGCCCTGATTATTACATTGCCCGCATCGTCCAGACCTTCTTTATCGCCACCCAAAGCGTACTCACCTATCTGATTGGCAGAGAGTTATTCAGCCGGAAAACCAGCCTGCTGGCGGGGGCTGTGGTTTCTCTTTACCTGACACTGATCTGCTTTTCCGTCACCCTGATGTCGGAAAACCTGTTTATTTCCCTGATGCTGGCCGTGGTGCTGTTTTTTCTCAAGCTCCACGGAGGAAAGCGTTTCGTTTATGTCGTTGGCGCCGGCATCTTTTCAGCGCTGGCTATCCTGTGCCGCCCTTCCGCTGCACCACTGATTCTGCTTTTCCTGCCCTGGTTTTTCTGGCGGACCGCTAACCGCAAACAGGCACTCCAGCAGCTGGCCTGTTTTCTGCTGATCATTGCTGTGCCGGTAACCGGCTGGATTTACCGGAACTACACCGTTACCGGCGAGATCTTTTTTATCGACAGCCGCTCCGGCTACAACCTTTATATTGGCTACAATGAGCGCTCCCCCGGTAATTTTCATATGGACTCTGCCAGCGACATGCTGTTTCAGCATATTGATAATACGATCAACGCTGTCGCCCCGGAGCTGAGCACAGCTCAGGGTCACCGTCTGTTTCGCCAGGAGCTGCGCGCCTATAAAAACCGGACCCTTCACTCCTATGACCAGTACGATCTCAGCAAGGCTCCCGGGGATATCTGGTTCGACAGGTGGGGGAAGCAAAAAGCCTTTGAATTTATCACTGAGCATCCTCTGGACGCGTTGGCGCTGATTCCGAAAAAGTTCATGTATTTCTGGAATCTGGAGCATCGCATTCTGCTGTTTGGCTATTCTAACGGGGTGATTGGGGAAGTGCCCACTGTTCCCCTGTTTTTACTGTTCCTGCTGATGCTGTCGCCCTGGGTGCTGATTGTAACGGGCAGCGTTCTGTATCTTGCCAGCCACCCCATCAACACCAGAATGGTGATCCTGCTCACACCCGTGGTTTATCTGATGGTGCTTCACAGTCTGACCTTTGGCGGCGCAAGATTTCACTACCCCATCATCCCGATACTGGCGCTGTTTGCTTCCGCTACTTTCTGGCAGTTCAGAATCGCGGGCGGTAACGGATTGCGGTTGTTGCAAAAACCGGTTAACAGAAAAAGATTACTGGTTGCCATTATTGCAATGACAATATTCACTTTTATCTGGAGTTTCGGGATGTATGAATCCTGGGACAAATGGACTGCGGTATTCGGACCCAACGGGCATCGGCGGTATCTGGGGTTTTAGGGTTTCCTGCCCTCGGCGTTTCTAATCATGCCTGCGCTAATCAATCTATAAATACTCACCCAAAAACATCGGCAAGCTTTTCTTTGCGGATGGCTTTGTGTACATTGGCAGTCGCGTAATCAGTATTAATTACACCGCCAAAAATTCAGGGAGATTCACCATGGCTAACGGAAAGCTGCCGCTCATTGGCCTCACAGCGGCCACTCTTGCCCTTTCTGCCTGCGTTATTGAACTCTGGCAAGTTAGTTATCCCGGCCCGGAAGAGCACCAGTCCGGCGCGCTCGATGTGGCGGTTACAGATAATAATGAGGCAGTCCTGTTCGTTACCAGTTATAACAACGAACTCAATGAACGATCGATATTTGTCGTGAAGTATGATGATGGCGGAAACAAGCTGTGGGAATATGAAGCTCCGGGAATACGCCAGGGCAGCTTCCCGGGCAATAACCGGTTCATCACCACAGATACTGACGGCGCCGTATTTTTTGCGGGTTTCGCTCAGGGCGATCCAATCACCTTTACCAAGCTCTCTGCCGATGGTGATTTTTCCTGGGAAAGGACCATCGAAAGCGATTTCAATTTTCCAACGGACATTAAAACCGTCGGGAATCAAATGGCACTGTTGCTGGAAGCACAGGGTACTACTTACTATAAATTACATGCCTATTCCAGCTCAGGCGACCACCTCTGGACGTTAGAGAGCCCTGGAAACTGCACACCCTTTGGCTGCGCCACAGAGCTGGACAACACAACAGCAACCACAGCACCACCGCCCTATGCAGCGAAAGGTGAGCTGGCAGTACTGGAAGATAACACAATAATTTTTAACAGCGTCAATGCGCTTTACCAGCTGAATGCCGCGGGCGATATTACGGCTGAGATAAGTGCAGAGACTGCAGGGGTCAGCGGCTTTTCCGATATTGCCGATAACGGCAGCAACCTGGTGGCATTGGCAGAAACGCCGCACTCCCCGGAAGCACTGATACTAAACAGGGACCTGGATATTCTGGTACGGCACACTGTAGAGATTCCACTGGGAACACTGAGTGCACTTGATATCAACAGGCAGAATCTGATTTGCCTGGCTACCATGCAACAGAACGCTCTGGATATCACCGAGATCAGCGCCGGCACTTTATGGACCAGGCAAGTAGCCAGCGAAGGAAACTTCGAATTACTGGCCGGAGTTTCAGTTTCAGAGACAGGAAAATGCTACGTGTCGGCGGTCGAATCAAAAGACGCGGAACCCAGGGATGATGGCACCAGCGCCGACCGGCCCATATCCAGCAAGACCCTGGTTTATAACACCTCCGGAAAACTGACCGATGAGTTCGGCGAACTCCATTTTCTTAACTATTCCACACGCGTGAAAGGCAATCAGGTTTTTTCCGCAGGCGTGAGCGGTTTATATGTTGACGGTAAATACAATGCCGCAACAAAGGATTCGGCAATACTCTATAAACACCGGGTTCGTTAGAGTGCCCTGATGATTTATTGAAACCGATGGATATAAAACAACACCAGGGAATTAAACCATGTTTGACAGAAAAAAACTGCGTATTGCCGCCGCGGCAGCCAGCGCCCTCGCCCTTTCTGCCTGTGTTGTAGAAGTCTGGAAGGTAACGTATCCCGGCCCTGGGGATTATTACAGCCGGTTCTACGATATCACGCTTGATAATAGCATGAATCCCACAGTGCTGGG
>JAWVYU010000208.1:0-9123 GCA_033722575.1 Ketobacteraceae bacterium
GTTCCTGAAGCTCACCGGGGCAAGTATCTGGGTGTGTGCGAACCGGCGGTAATTGAGCATCTTCGCTCGCTGGGCATTACCACACTGGAGCTAATGCCCTGTCAGGCAATGATGGATGAGGTCTGGCTGGCCGGCAAAGGCCTGACCAATTACTGGGGCTACAATCCGGTGGCCCTGATGGCGCCCTCCATGCGCTACGCCGTCCGGGATCCGGTGACAGAATTCCGGACCATGGTGAACCGGCTCCATGAAGCCGGCATCGAAGTGATTGTCGACCTGGTGTTCAACCACACGGCAGAGGGCGATTCCACGGGGCCGGTGCTGTCTTTCAAGGGAATTGATGTGGCGGCTTACTATCTTACTGATGACCGTCATGCCGAGCCGTTTGTTAACTATACCGGCTGCGGCAATACCATGAATGCGATGCACCCCCGTGTGATCCAGCTTTTTATGGATTCACTGCGGGTCTGGTACAGTGAGCTGGGAGTGGACGGGTTCCGGTTTGATCTGGGCGTAACCCTTGGCCGCCATCGTGACCACTTTCTGACGGATCACCCGTTTTTTATCGCCATACAGCAGGATCCGCTTTTGCGTCATGCGAAAGTCATCATGGAGCCCTGGGATCTTGGCCCTCACGGCTATCAGGTGGGCAAGTTCCCGGGCAGCTTTGCCGAGTGGAATGGCAGTTTCCGTGACTGTGTAAGAACCTATATCCGGGGAGACCGTAACACCCTGCAGGAATTCGCTACCCAGTTTGTGGCGCCTTTCGACAAGCATTTCCAGGAAAAAGACCGCACTGAAACGTCGGTGAATTTTGTCACGGCCCATGACGGTTTTACCCTTCAGGATCTGGTGAGCTACGAGCATAAACATAATCAGGCTAACGGTGAACTCAATCGCGATGGCTGCCACGAAAACCACAGCCGCAATTATGGCACCGAGGGCACCACGGACAATCCCGACATATTGCGCACCCGCCTGATTCAGAAACGTAATTTTCTAACGGTGCTGGCGCTGGCCAAAGGTATACCCATGTTGCTGATGGGTGATGAAATGGGTCGAAGCCAGCAAGGCAATAACAATGCCTACTGTCAGGACAATGAAACCAGCTGGTTTGACTGGACATCGGATCAGCACCGTGATTTAAGGGGATTCTGGCAGAAGCTGTTGCAGATAAGGCGCAAATATTGCTGGCTGTATCAGGGAACCACGCGCATACACTGGCATCGCCCGGACGGGGCGGCAATGGGAGTTCATGACTGGGAAAAACCCTATGCACGGAGTGTGGGGTGCCATTTCCAGAATACCTCCGGTGACCAGTTTTTTATGATATTTAACATGCATGACGGTGAAATTGACTATCAACTGCCCCATACTGGCAATGGGGAAGAAAAGGAGCAGGCGTATCGCCTGCTGATGGATACCACACGTTTGGATGACACCGCTGATTGCGGTCGGGTTGTGTCAGCTTACGTGTCGGCACCCCATTCAATTTCGCTGTTTTTACGGGAAGCGGATACGGAGACACAACAAGCAATATGAACAGGGGACTGTCTATGAAAATATTCACGCCATTGATCGCGATGCTACTCATGATGGGTGCTGCGTATGCGGATGTGAAGGGGACCTGGCAGGTCAGTAATGGCCATCCGGTAACGGTGTATTACCAGGATGACGATCACGTGCGGATGGATGTGGGAAATGATACATACCTGCTGATTATCCGCGAAAAAGCCTACACCGTGATGAATCAGGGCGGCCAGAAAATGGTGCTGGATATGGAAAGCATGGGTGGTGCAATGAAAGCCTTTGGTGGTATGGCCATGCAGCAGGCCGAGGCGAAAGCCAACGCTTATGATCCGGATTCTGTTGCTTACGGAAAAACCGGCAAGCAGGAAACCATTGCCGGCTACAAGGGTGATCTGTACGAGGTCAGTGTAAAGGGCCCCAATGGCCTGGAAAAATATGAATTTGTTGCCAGTACGCACAAGGATGTTGTCCAGCTGCAGAAAGCGTTTCAGATTATCGGCGAGCGCATGGCCAAAACACTGATGAGCAAGGATACCCTGGCGGGCTTTAACCGGGCTGCGGAAATGGCCGAGAGCCAGAATATCGGTGGCATGCTGCGCTACGGTAATGAAATGGTTCTGAAATCTCTTGAAAGAAAGGATTTGCCGGCGGATATTTTCCTGCTGCCCAAGGATGCGGTAAAAATGATGCTCCCCTCCTTTGGTCAATAAAATCCGGCAATTCAACTGGTTAATCACTGAACTGCTCCAGGCAGGCTCCGGTTCGATCGGGGCCTGAGCCTGGAGGTTAGCGCCTTGCCAATCTCTGTCTATACTGGAAAAGTACATAAAGTGTCCAGCGAGAGGTTTGCCACCATGCCGGAGTTCAAAGAGGTTTCACCGGATGATTTCCTGACGTTTTCACGGGAACAGCCATCTTATGTTGCCATTGAGCAGGCGCTGATTGAAATCGGGGGTGGCGGCAACAACGGCATCGAATTCAAGAAAGACGCCCTCAATGCAGCCGGCTGGAACTATGGCAAACTGGTATCCTACGGTGCCCATGCCAGCACAGCGGCCGATGTGTTTAACAGGATTCGTGAAGCGCTGGCACAAACCGATAACAGGGATACTGTTCTCGACAAGCTCAAGCAGTAAGCCGGCCGGATCAGACAACCGGCTTGCCAGGCAGGTTCAGAACTCAGGCTTTCGGAAAACCCTGCGAGCCCAGAAAAAAATGACAGTTCCGACCCACCCGGATGACCGCCGGTGAAGCCTTCCCTGTGGTAGACTGAACCCTCTGATTTTCTAGGGGAAGTTTATGGTTATGGGTCACTTACTGGAAGTTTCAGCATCGACGCTTGCATCCACCGTCAGAAACTGGAAAGGAAGCTACGGCAGCAAATCCGTGGTGCAACCGGACAAGCCGATACGGCTTTATGATCGTGAAAACTGCCCTGAATGCCGGCTGGCGCGAGAGGCGCTCACCGAGCTCAACCTGGATGCAGAAATATACCCCTGCCCGGAAGGCGGACACCGTTATCTGGATACCGCTACAGAGGAGTCCAACGGGGAGGGCGTCCCATTGCTGATTGATCTCAACACCGGCGAGAAAGCCGTGGGAGCCCACGGCATTGCCACTTATCTTTTTCGCCAGTACAAGCACGCACGGGCGCCGCAAAGGCTGACAGGCGAGGGCTTGTCTCTGGTGACTTCAAAACTTGCGACGCTAGTCCGCAGGCAGCATGGCAAAGCGGCCAGGCCTTCCAGGCCCGCAGAAAAACTGCTGACGCTCTACAGCTTTGAATCCAGCCCGTTTTCCCGCCTGGTCAGAGAGCGTTTATGCGAGTACGAGCTGGCCTACCGGCTGATCAATCTGGGCAAACAGCAGCTGGCGGATATCGGGCCGGCAAAACCGCGCTTGTTACTGAAGCCTTATCGCCCCCTGGAAAATACCAAGCGCTGGGACTTCTGGAAGGAGCACGGTAACGTTCAGGTGCCTTATCTGATTGATCCCAATACCGATACCCGCCTGTTTGAATCAGCGGATATTCTGGCGTATCTCGACAGAACCTACGGCGCGCAGGCTGTGGGCTGAACATCTGCGCATATTTCCGGGCAGAAACTGATTATTCAGTCAGAAAAAAGCACCGCTGAAACCGGCTTTCTCATCCGGTTAACAGCGGTGTTAAGGAGAAGACGTCAAGGGGCGTCGGCTGGCCCCAGCACAAAATCAAGCAGCGGCGGGAAGACGTCGTTTTCCCGGTGTTCGGGAGTGTCATTGGCGGCAATCAGAACATCGAAATGGTTGTAACCATCCGCAATCACCAGCGTACCCAAAGGTTCACGGTCAGAAAAAGCAAAGCTTTCCGTGCCCACCACTTCAAACAGCGGGGTATTGCGCGCGGCGGCGTAATGCCAGAAGGGCAGGACCTCCACCGGATCCGGCTGCCGGATCATGCCAATATCCATGCTCATGCGCTGGGGCATGTACCACTCTGTAAAATTGGTCTGTCCGGTGTAGGCAATACGTGCCACCTGGGCAATGTCTGCCATTTCTTCCCGGTATTCCGTAAAGGTCACTGAACCGTCTGCGGACTGATACGCGGCGTCGTCAGCATCGCCGATCTCGTCATAGTTGGCCCAGCGATACAGAGGGCCGGTTCCCAGGTTATCCAGATCCGGACCTGCGTCCGAGGGTATGAAAAGCTCGGCATCCGTCAGCAGAAATCCGAGAAAGTCATCCACCGAGGCCGCCAGATTCTTGATGACGTCATTGGTGGGGAAAGACTTGGCCGACATTGGCCCGCCGGAAAGAAAGCCCATGCTGGCCTGCAGGATGGTAATGGGCATGAAGTCATCATCCAGAATGACCCCCAGCAAGGCTTCGTTGGTATAGCGATAGTCGAAAATACTCGGTTTGTTGGTGATGAAATTAAGGGTGTTTTTGCTGTGGATCAGGCGCAGCAACAAACTGGGCCCGCTGCCCAGGGAAAAGTCCGTCAGCAGTGTGGCTTCTTCTTCCGGAGCCTGATGGGCCTGCATGCCTACCAGTTCCACCAGCATAAAGGTTTCCGGTGTTGCTCCCGGCAGGCGGTTGATGCGGGGCTGCAATCCCAGTTCCATCTGATGCACCGCAAAGCGGTAGTTGGTGTTGGTTTCATTGTCCCGGTCAACGGTGAATCCGTTTCTGCCGTAATTGAGGAAAGGGTCCTGCGCGGGATCCTCCGGGGTCACGCTGATATCAAGACGAATAAAACCCGCGGCCTGCCGGTAGCCGGCGTCATCAAGGGTTTCGGGATCACCATCGAAATCCCATCCCATAAACGCCGAGGTCAGGTTGCCCCCCAGTGAATGGCCACCGATAAACAGCTTTTGCCGGCGATCAGCGGGGTCCGGATAGATATGCCGGGCAATGGTATACATATCGGTGAGTATCCGGTCCAAGCCGAACTGCGTGAGAAAGGGCACATCCCGGTCCCGGTAATATCCCTGGAACTGTTTGCCCTGAACCGGTTGATTTTCGTAGTAATAGGCCCGGGCATCCAGAACGTCGCCGCTGGCCTCAGCCTGGTCCAGGCCGGTATTGTCCACCAAGCACTGATTGCGGCGTTCCAGGGTGACCACATGCAGGTTGGCATTGCGGTTCCGGAACGCATCAAAAACCAGTTGTTCGGCCAGGTAGGTGAGCACGTTGGCCCCTGCCTGCATGCCGGGAATCAGCATGATTACCGCATCCGCGTCCGGGAACGAACCGGGCTGGCTTGCATTGCGGGGGTAGAAGTGGTTATAGCGCAGCGAATGACATTCGTAAGGCATATTCAGATCCAGTGGATCGGAAACCTTCACAAATTCCCGTGCGACAGCGGCATCCACGGACTGCTGGGTGAATGCTCTGCGGGCCTCGGCCTTCGGTGATTCAGGTACATCTCCCCGATTCGAATAGCAACCTGTGAGCACCAGGCAAATAAATAAATAAACAAACCCTGTTTTCATTATTATGTGTCCTCAATGAATTCCTGCCTCAGTGTCTATTTTCCAGTCAGTACTGCCAAGGGTCGGAAATGGCCAATTTTCAATGCTTTGAAACCGGATTATGGGGGCCTTATGGAGGCTGGCAGCGGTTGTTGTTCGGTTTATAAGGGGTTATATTGGGCCAGAAATGTCCCGTAAGGCCACTCTATGCTGATCAATCCCAAAGAACCTATTCTGCTCGTGCACCATTATCCCCGGGCCCTGGTGTCGTTAATGGGGGAATACGGTGTTCCGCTGGAAACCATGCTGGAGGGTTCCCAGGTGGATCCCGGGGTATTTACCGACCGGAACAGCACCATTTCCTACGCCCAGTACGGAGTGCTGATCCTGAATGCTCTGCGGCATTTTCCCGGGGAAAGTCTGGGGCTGGCGTTTGGCAAGTACCTGCACATTACCCAGCATGGCATGCTGGGGGTGGCGGTAATGACCGCTGCAACCCTTCGGGACGCGATCCACATCATGGAAAAGTATTACCGCCTGTTGTCGCCCATCGTAACGATCAGGTCCCAGCAGAATGGCGACGAATGCATCGTCAAAGCGGAAGAATCCTGGAATATGGGGCCGCTGCAGGTGCTCGCCATGGAAACTTTCTTTTCGGGGATATACGAAAACTGCGGTTTTATTCTGGGGGAGCTGCCACCGGCGCAATTCTACTTCCGGCATTCGGCGCCCTATTACGCGGCACAATATCGGACAGTCTTTGGTGACAAATGTCATTTTGATTGTGCCGCGGATCAAATAGTATTGGAACGGCACTGGCTTGACCGGCCCCTGCGATTTGCCAATCCGGTGACCTGCGAACAGGCTCTGGGGTTTTGTGATCAGCAGCTGGAACGGATTATCGGCCATGAGAGTCTGCTGGTGAAACTGAAAAACCTGCCCGTGGTGATGGAAGGAAAAACCCTGCCGCTGGACGAGGCGGCCCGGGCCCTCAATATGAGCGGCCGGAGTTTGCGGCGCCACCTTCAGGAGCTGAACACCAGTTATCAGCAGGTGACTGATCGCCTGAAAGCGGAACTGGCAGAACAGTTACTGCGGGACAGTGACAGACCGGTGGCAGATATCGCCGAGCAGCTCGGTTTTGGCGATGTTGCCAATTTCAGAAAGGCATTCAAGCGCTGGCTGGGTAAAACCCCCAGTGAGTACCGCAAGGGATTACTGAATCCACAGGCCTAGAACCAGGAGTTGAAGATGTTGAAATGGAGTGAGTTTCCCCGGGTAGAACTGGGGTTCATGGATCAGGATCATGAGGAGTGTCTGGAATTGCTCCATTTGATTGTTGGTTTGCTGGATCAGGAATCCACCAAGGACACAATAATTGATGAACGGCTGGACGCACTGGATGAACACCTGAAATCCCATTTTGCCCGGGAGGAAACTGCGATGCAGGAAACCGGATTTCCTCCTTATTATATTCACAAAACCGAACACGACAGCGTTTTGCAACAGTATCAGCAGGCACTGCGGGATTGGCATACCGAGAGAAAACGGGACGTGCTTAAACGTTTCATCGCTGTCAGTTTCATGAACTGGCTCGAGACCCATGCGCTCACCATGGACAGTGTCACCGCCCGCCACATTCAGGATTGTCGGGGATAATCCGGGGTTTTCGTCTACGTTGTCTGCCGAATGGTATATAATGTGGGGTTTAACACGTCATGTTAAACGTCAGGATATTGGGGGCCCCGTCAGTGGCAGCAAAGAAAAAATCATTGAATCACGTATTGCAATACAAAGGCATCAAGGCATTCCGGCCGTCCCATCCGGATATCAAAAAGCTCAAGAAAAAGAACGAAGCACCGTCAATCCACGGCAACAAGATCTGGGATTCCAGTTATGTTCTGATGGATTTCCTCCGGCAGTTTCCCCCGGGTGATGGTCTGGTTACCCTGGATGTGGGTTGCGGCTGGGGAGTTCTGAGTTGCTTTCTTGCCCGCGAATTTGGAGCAGGGGTGATTGGTCTGGATGCGGATGAAGCGGTAAAGCCCTATTTTGAATATCACGCTGAAAAAAACAACGTCCAGCTCAGCTTCAGCGTGGGCACCATGCAGAGCATGAAAAAGAAGATTCTCAAAGACGTGGATATGGTAGTGGGTGCTGATATCTGTTTCTGGGACGAATTGGGTACTGACTGGCGCAAGCTGATCAAACGCTCTCTGGATGCAGGAGTTGAGCAGATTTATCTGGCGGACCCCGGCCGGAGTCCTTTCTGGGAGCTGGTGGAACACTGCGAGAAAAAATACGGCGCTGAAGTCTGGAGTCACGACATCAAAAAGCCGTTCAAAAGTGAAAAGTACATTCTGGAGATTACCGCCTGAGAGTGATCAAGTGGCTGGCGCATACCCTGGCGGAATCTGAAAGCCGCCGGTTTTTTTACTGAGCAGACTGGCAAACTTCAGCGTGGTTTTATCCTGATAGGAGCCGCCGACTATCTGGATATTGATGGGCAGATTATTGCGGTCCCGGCTCAGAGGCATGGAGGTGGAGGGCAGGCCCAGCAGCGTCGCTACCGATATCCACATCAGGTTTTCCGTGTAATTTCGTTTTACGCCATTCACCATGATATGGCGCATGGGGATATCCGGCTTCTGCTGATGTTTGATAGCCGTTGTAGGCACTATCGGCATCAGCACCACATCATATTCCTCAAATATCCTGCAGAATTTGGCTGTCATACGATGGCGCTTTTCGTTGGCACGCAACCAGTCGATATGACTCTGGCCCACGCCACGCATAAAGTTATTGATCAGCGGGGGCAGGCGAAAGCGGTCGCCAAGACGAGCCACCACAGATGATCCCCAGTACATGGCGTTGCGGCCCGCAGGCTGGATAGAGGCACCAATGGCGCTGCCCAGCAGATTCAGATAGAGCTCGTAATATTTGCTGAGGGGGTCGGCATTGGGTGTGCCCACATTGACTGTTGCACCATTTTCCTTGAGCAGATCCACCAGTTCCCGGTAGGCGCGCTGAATATCATTGTCCAGCGGACTGAGAGGGTCATCCAACCAGGCCAGTATTTTAAAGTCCTTGAGTGATTTCTTTTTGCAGGCGGGTAAACGTATTTGCCAGCCGGCGCCAGCTTCTGGGTTAGGCCCCGCGGTGATATCCAGCAGCATTTGCAAATCCTCTGCACTGCGCGCCAGCGGCCCGCCCACGGCCAGGTCGGGTTCGGAAAGGGTGCCTGGCGGGCCGGGGATGTGGCCTCGCATGGAAACGATACCGTGAGTGGTTTTGTGTCCGAATACCCCGCAGTAATGGGCCGGTGTGCGAATGGAACCACCGATGTCGCTGCCATATTCAATGGGTGTCAGACCTGCTGCCAGCGCGGCGGCGGCACCGCCGGAAGAACCGCCCGGTGTGCGCTCTAGGTCCCAGGGGTTGTTGGTGGTACCGTGTAGCTTGTTAAAGCTCTGCAGGTCGGTGGCGAACAGGGGAACATTGGTTTTACCGTAAATGACAGCCCCGGCGTTCAACAGGCTGTCTACCAGCGGGGCATTTTTTTTGGGGCGATGATGTTCCAGTTGCGGGGCACCGGATGTGGCGGTCATGCCGGCCACTTCCCAGGTATCCTTGATGGTCA
>JAWVYU010000209.1:0-9087 GCA_033722575.1 Ketobacteraceae bacterium
ATTCCAAAGTGCCTGACAGATGTGAGGTGTGATGGGAGCCAGCATCAGCACAATACCTTCAATGGCTTCGCGAATCACGGCACGGTCCTGTTCGCCCCGGGTTTCCAGTCTGCCGATGGCATTGGTCAGTTCCATGGCCGCTGCGATGGCAGTATTGAATGTCAGGCGGCGGTCGTAATCGTCGGTGACTTTTTTCAGGGTTTCATGGGTTTTAAAGCGCAGCTCTTTCTGCTTGTCGTTCAGGGCGGATTTGTCCAGGTCGGCCACGGGGCCTTCCTCCAGATGCCGGCCCGCCAGTTTCCACAGGCGGCGCAGGAACTTGTTGGCGCCTTCCACGCCGGTGTCGGACCATTCCAGTGACTGTTCCGGCGGTGCTGCGAACATCATGAACAGGCGCACGGTATCAGCACCGTACTGGTCGATAATTACCTGTGGATCGATGCCGTTGTTTTTTGATTTGGACATTTTGCCCATACCCGCATGGTGCACCGGCTGGCCGTCAGTCTTGTGAACGGCTTTTACGGCCTGGCCTTTGTCATCGCGGGTAACAATGACATCCTGTGGTGATATCCAGTCCTGCCCACCTTTTTCATCTTCGCGGAAATAGGTGTCTGCCAGCACCATGCCCTGACAGAGCAGGCGTTTGAAGGGTTCCTTGCTGTTAACCAGGCCGGCGTCGCGCATCAGTTTGTGGAAAAACCGGGAATACAGCAGATGCAGAATGGCATGTTCAATGCCACCGATATACTGGTCCACTGGTAGCCAGTAGTTGGCTCTGTCGGAATCCAGCATGCCCTCTTTATAATCGGGGCAACAGTAGCGGGCATAGTACCAGGAAGATTCCATAAAGGTGTCGAAGGTATCCGTTTCCCTCTGGGCAGGCTGGCCGTTATATTCGGTTTTCGCCCAGTCCGGGTCGGCTTTGATGGGCGAGATAACGCCATCCATTTTGACATCAGTGGGTAACTCAACGGGTAGCTGTTCCGGCGGCGTAGGTACTTCGCTGCCGTCCTCAAGGTTGAGTATCGGGATCGGTGCGCCCCAGTAACGTTGCCGGGAAACACCCCAGTCCCGCAGGCGGTAGTTCACTGTTTTATGGCCCTTGCCTGCTTTTTCCAGATGGCTGGCGATGGCATCAAAGGCTTCCTCGGAGGTCAGACCGGTGAAGTCGCCGGAATTGATCAGGCGGCCTTTTTCAGTGAAGGCGGCTGTGGACAGATCCGCCACTTCGTCGCCCACTGGTTCAATGACCTGATGAATGGGCAGTTCATATTTTTGGGCAAACTCCCAGTCGCGCTGGTCATGGCCGGGTACTGCCATGACGGCACCGGAGCCGTAATCCATTAATACAAAGTTGGCGATCCAGACTGGCACCTGATTGCCGGTAATGGGGTGGGTGGCAGTCAGGTTGGTGAAGATGCCTTTCTTTTCCATGGTGGCCATGTCGGCCTCGGCGGTTTTGGTGTGATTGCATTCTTTCACGAAATCAGCCACCGCCGGGTCAGAGGCGGCTGCCTTGCGTGCCAGGGGGTGCTGGGCGGCCACCGCCACATAGCTCACGCCCATCAGGGTGTCGGGGCGTGTGGTATAGACTTCCAGCGGTTCTTCGCCGTCGATGGCAAAGGTCAGGGTGACCCCTTCGGAGCGGCCAATCCAGTTGCGCTGCATGGTTTTGACCTGTTCGGGCCAGTCATCCAGTTCATCCAGGTCGTTGAGCAGTTCCTCGGCATAATCGGTGATCTTGATAAACCACTGGGGAATTTCCTTGCGCTCCACCGGCGCACCTGAGCGCCAGCCTTTGCCATCAATCACCTGTTCGTTGGCCAGTACCGTCTGATCCACAGGATCCCAGTTCACGGTGGCCATTTTTTTGTACACCAGGCCTTTTTCATAGAGCCTGGTAAAGAACCACTGTTCCCAGCGGTAATATTCCGGGTCGCAGGTGGCCAGCTCGCGGCTCCAGTCGTAACCAAAGCCCAGGCGCTTTAACTGGCCTTTCATGTACTCGATATTTTCGTAGGTCCACCGGGCAGGTGGCACCTTGTTCTTGATGGCGGCGTTTTCTGCGGGCAGGCCGAAGGCATCCCACCCCATGGGTTGCATGACATTTTTGCCGTTCATGCGCTGAAAACGGCTGATGACGTCGCCAATGGTGTAATTGCGCACATGCCCCATGTGAAGCCGGCCACTGGGATAGGGAAACATGGAGAGACAGTAGTAGGGTTCCTTGCCGGGATCTTCTTTCACTTCAAAGCAGTGGTTTTCTTCCCAGTAGCGTTGCGCTTCGGATTCAATTTTCTGGGGATGGTATTGCTCTTCCATCGGTAACTGGCTCTCTTAACTCCAAGGTTTACGGGAATGGCGGGCACCGGTTGTGATGCGACTGTTAGTTTTTAACAGATGGCGTAAAATGACGCACAAAACAGAGCCGTTAAGGATACCTTAGTGGGCGACGAACAGGTAGGGGCACTCCCATGCTGATACGGACAATTTTGACCAGTTTGATCCTGCCACCGGCCCTGCAGATACTGTTGGTGCTGCTGGGCCTGCTGCTGTGGCGCTTCAAGCGGGGATTGGCCATGGTGTGCTTTGTGCTGTCTTTCACCTCGCTGGTGCTGTTGAGCATGCCTCAGGTGAGTGTCTGGCTGTATGAGCCTCTGGAGCGGTATCCGGCTCTGACGGCGGAGCAGGTGGCGGAACTGGGAGCGCAGGGTGCGGGAAATACGGCGATCGTGGTGCTCGGCGGGGGAAAGTTTGCCGCTCCCGAGTATAACGGTGAAACAGTGGCCACTGAGCCGCTGGGGCGGTTACGTTATGGCGCCATGCTGGCCCGGTCCACCGGGCTTCCCATCCTGGTGAGTGGCGGAGACCCCCATGGAACCGGTGATGCCGAGGCTGAGCTGATGGCGGAGGTGCTTTCCGAGTTCGGTATCAAGCGAGTGCTGATGGAACGCCTCAGCGCCACTACCTGGGAGAACGCCAAGTTTTCCGCGGATATTTTGCGGCGTCAGAGTATTCACAGGGTGATTCTGGTGACCCAGGCATGGCACATGCGCCGCGCTGTTTACAGCTTCGAGCAGTTCGGGTTTGAGGTTGTTGCTGCGCCCACCCTGTTTCGCAGTGCTCAGCCTGCGTTACTGCCGTATATGCCGCAACACCGGCCCTTGTTTGAAAGCGCTGTTGCGATCAGGGAATGGCTGGGGCTGGGAGTGTACTCACTCTTTTACGAGCCGCCGGCGAACCTGGATTACCAGAATGATCAGCAGGCCAAACCCCAGCATGGGCCACCAGCCCCATAAGCGGTAGGGGGTCTTGCCGATTGTGGTGTAAATGGTCCCTTCCAGCACCGCCTCCTCAAAGCGTGGTATCGCGGCCTGCACCTGACCCCGGTGATCTATAATGGCAGTGATACCGGTGTTGGTGGCTCTGACCAGGTATTTACCCAGCTCCAGGGCCCGTAACCGGGCAATCTCAAAATGCTGGTGAGGCCCCCATGAGCGCCCGAACCAAGCATCGTTACTGATGGTGATCAGATAATCGGCGTCGCTGCCCAGCTCCCGGACCTGCTCCGGATACACGATTTCATAACAGATAAAGGGCGCAAAGCTGGCTCCCCCGGCCATCAGTGGCTGCTGATCATCACTCCCCGGGGTAAAGCTGGACATGGGCAGATCAAAAAACGGTATCAGGCCGCGAATAGCGGCTTCCAGTGGAACGTACTCACCGAAGGGCACCAGGCGTTGTTTATGGTACACACCGCTGCCATTGCCGAGGGACACGATGCTGTTGAAGTACTGGTATTCGGTTTCAGTGGCTTTCCAGAAGGGGGTTCCGGTGATCAGACCGGTATCGGTATCGCTGGCCTGCAACTGCATGCGCCCCATAAAATCCCGGGCTTCCTGATAGAACACCGGCAGAGCGGCTTCTGGCCAGATCACCACGTCCTTGTCCCAATTGGCTTCGCTGTGACGGGCATAGGTGGCCAGAATATTTTCCCGCTCACTGGGATCCCATTTTTTCTCCTGAGGGATGTTGCCCTGGACGATAGCAATGTCCAGGGAGTCCTGCAGGGAGGGGGTCACCCAGGTGCGGGTCTGCAGGCCATAACCCAGCCCCCAGAGCACCAGAATCACGGCCACCGTCTGATAGCGTTTCGCCGGCCGCTGCGCAAAATAGACCAGCAATGCGGCTGATAACGCTGCCACCCAGCTCATGCCCAGCACGCCGGTGACCGGCGCAAGCCCTGCAAGAGGGGTATCGATAAAGGCATTGCCGGCGTAGAGCCAGGGGAAACCACTGAGCAGCCAGGATTTGATCCACTCGAACAGAATCCACAATGAAGGAAACCCCAGCCAGTACCATCTGCCCAGGGCCAGCCGCTGATAGCTCCACGCGAACAGCGCAAAAAACAGGGCGAGCCCCGCAGCGAAAAGCCCGGTGAGTATCACCGACAGCCACTGAGGGGTGTAACCATAGGTATGGATACTGATATAGACCCAGGAAACGCCCACGCTGTAAAACCCAAAGCCATACAACCAGCCCCGGACAAAACTGCGTTTGGCTGTCTGGCCTTCCAGCAGCGGCACCAGCAGCGCCATGGAAAGAATGGTGAGTGGCCAGAGGTGAATGGGGGCGAAGCCCAGGGGGAAAAGGCAACCTGCAACCAGGGCTAACAGGTTACCGCGGTAGCCGGACGTCCATGCTGTCGTTATCTTCATTTCAGGAACTCAGGGGCGTGACTTCCAGCAGGCGTATGGCCCGGTTGTCTGCATTCAATACCTTGAACTGGAGATCGGCGATTTCAATGGCCTCCTCCCGTTTGGGCAGGTGGCCAAAGTTATTGAGCACTATGCCGCCAATGGTATCGAACTCATCCTCACTGAAATCGGTTTCAAAGTGCTCGTTGAATTCGTCAATAGGTGTAATGGCCTTAACGATAAAAGAGCTGTTGTCGGATTCCTTGATCAGGTGATCGTCCTCGAAATCGTGCTCGTCCTCGATTTCACCCACGATCTGTTCCAGCACATCTTCAATGGTGACCAGACCCGACATGACGCCGTATTCGTTGATAACGATGGCCATATGGGTGCGCTTCTGGCGGAACTCCCGCAGCAATACGTTCAGCCGCTTGCTTTCCGGTACAAAGCTGGCGGGACGGATCAGGTCTTTGAGCTGTACCTTTTCGAGACGGTTCAGGGTGGAAATGGGAAGCAGATCCTTTGCCAGCAGAATGCCGACAATTTCATCCTTGCTGTCGCCAAAGACGGGGAAACGGGAATGGGCGGAGTCGATGATTTTATTCAGATACTGATCCGGTGTTTCATTGATGCCGATCATCACTGCCTGGGAGAGCGGCACCATGATTTCCCGTACCTGCATGTCTGATACCTGGAGTGCGCCCTGAATAATGCCCATGGCCTCGGCATCGATCAGCTCGTTTTCCTGCGCGGTTTGCAGCACTTCCAGTAATTCGCTTTGGTTCTGCGGTTCACCCGAGAGAAAAGTGGTGATTTTCTCCAGAAAGGTTCTATTGGGTGAACCGTTTCTACTGTGGTCGTCGCTCATGCTTTCCGAGTCCTTTTTTACCTTTAATGTTATTTCTGTAATCTTATTGCTGTGAATGACATGGACGCATTTCGTAGGGATCGGAATAGCCCTCGCGCTCCATGATGTCTGTTTCCAATGCTTCCATTGTACTGGCGTCTTCTTCCTTTATGTGGTCATACCCCAGTAAATGCAAGGTGCCATGAATCACCATATGTGCCCAGTGGGATTCCAGGCTCTTGTGCTGCTCCCGCGCTTCCTGTCTCACAACCGGCGCACAGATCACCAGGTCCCCCAGCAGCTGCAGTGGCACCCCTGCCGGAGAATCAAAGGGGAAAGAGAGCACGTTGGTGGGCTGGTTCTTCTGGCGATAGGTGTGATTCAGTTGCCGGCTTTCCTCGCTGTCAACAATGCGAACGGTCATTTCCACAGGAAGGTCTTCATCGGCCTGAAAGCGGCCCTGATCCAGGGCGCTCAGTATCCATTGCTCAAGCTGCCCCGGTTCTGGAACGTCGTCGTCATCACTGGCGATCTGAACGTCAAGTTCAAGCGTTGCCATCGCTCTCCGGATCCTTTTGCTGTTTGCGTTTTTCTTCAGCGTGCTCAAAATGATCGTAGGCTTCCACAATACGCTGTACCAGGGTGTGGCGCACCACATCCTTGGCGGCAAAGTAGGTAAAGCCAATGCCGTCGATGCCGTCCAGTACGTTGATGGCATGTTTTAACCCGGAATGCACGCCTCTGGGCAGGTCAATCTGGGTGGAGTCCCCAGTTATCACGGCTTTGGATCCGAACCCGATGCGGGTAAGGAACATTTTCATCTGTTCCCGGGTAGTGTTCTGGCTTTCATCCAGAATAATGAAGGCGTTGTTGAGGGTCCGGCCGCGCATGTAGGCTAAGGGTGCCACTTCAATGATCTGGCGGTCCAGATACTTGTTCACCCGCTCGAATCCCAGCATTTCATACAATGCATCATACAGGGGGCGCAGGTACGGATTGATCTTTTCTGCCAGGTCGCCAGGCAGGAACCCCAGCTTTTCACCGGCCTCCACCGCAGGCCTTACCAGCAGTATCCGGCGAACTTCCTCGGCTTCCAGTGCCTGAACCGCTGCCGCTACTGCCAGATAGGTTTTACCGGTACCCGCCGGACCAATACCAAAATTGATATCGTAACGCAGCACGTTTCTTACGTAGGCTTTCTGGTTGTCGCCCCGCGGCTTGATGTAGCCCTTGCGGGTGACAATGGTGAGTTCCCGGGTTTCCTCATCATCGTTGGGAACCTCGGGCAGCGGGGTCTGATGGTCGTCCTTTGGCTGGGTGGCGGACTGGCGCCGGTTCAGGCATTCGCTGAGCTGCAGATGCACGGTGGCCGGTGTGATCTCACCTCGGATGGAGGCGGCATAAAGCTCATCAATCACTTCTTCTGCCGCCAGCAGGGAGTCTTCCGACATCCCGGTCAGCTCAAAGTTGTTGCCGCGGTTCTTGATTTCGATATCCAGCCGCGACTCAATCTGGTGAAGATGTTCATCAAATTGCCCGCAAAGCTTGGCCAGACGTCTGGAGTCATTGGGCTCCAACTTCAAGTGTTTGGAAATAACGGATGTATTCAACTTGGTCTAACTGACTCCTGGGATTCCGGTACATGAGTTTAAGCATATAACGAAGTTTCTGAGAGGGGAAGCGCTGTATGGGATCAACCTTTTAGGCTTTTTTGTTATTAAAATGGCTGCAGATAACCCATTGAATCTCATAAGGTTTTGAGCTTGTCAGCCCACCAGCTCCAGAAAACTTCCCCGAAGTGAATTCGGTAATGCTTCTTCGATGGTGACGTCTACGAACTTTCCGATCAGTTCGTCGTCGTCGTGGCGGAAATTGACCACCCGGTTGTTCTCAGTACGCCCCTGCAGCTGGCCCGGGTCTTTTCTGGAAATCCCGTCTACCAGAATCCGTTGCCGGCTGCCTACCATCCGCCGGCTGATCTCCTGGGCCTGCTGGGTAATGCGGTGCTGTAACAGGGCCAGGCGGCGCTTTTTCTCTTCTTCCGGGGTGTCATCCGGCAGATCTGCCGCCGGTGTGCCTGGACGCGCACTGTAAATAAAACTGAAGCTGAGATCAAAGCCCACATCATTGATCAGTTTCATGGTGGCTTCAAAGTCTGCCTCGGATTCCCCGGGAAAACCGATAATGAAATCCGACGACATGCAGATATCGGGGCGTATTTTACGCAACGCACGGATTTTGGATTTGTACTCCAGCGCCGTATGGCCGCGTTTCATCATGGCCAGTATGCGATCGGAACCACTCTGCACGGGCAGGTGGAGGTGGCTGACCAGTTCCGGTACCTTGCCGTATACCTCGATCAGTGAGTCGCTGAATTCCACCGGGTGGGAGGTGGTAAAGCGGATCCGGTCAATGCCGTCAATCCTGGCTACCTGGGTAATCAGCTCCGCCAGGTCGATGGTGTCGCCCTCCGGGTTTTCGCCGCGATAGGCATTCACGTTCTGGCCCAGCAGATTGACTTCACGCACACCCAGGGAGGCCAGATGGCGGACTTCGTCCATCACATCCTCAAAGGGGCGGCTGACTTCCTCGCCGCGAGTGTAGGGCACCACACAAAAGGTGCAGTATTTGCTGCAGCCTTCCATGATGGACACGAACGCCTTGGGACCTTCGACACTGGGCTCCGGCAGCGAATCGAATTTTTCGATTTCCGGAAAGGTCACATCCACCACGGCGGAGTCACCCTTTTGCACCGTCTCGATCATGCCGGGAATCCGGTGCAGGGTCTGGGGGCCGAACACCATATCCACGTAGGGCGCCCGGGCCCGGATGGCATCGCCTTCCTGACTGGCCACGCAGCCACCCACGCCGATGATCAGGCCCGGCTTGCGATCCTTGAGCTTGCGCCAGCGACCCAGCTGGTGAAACACCTTTTCCTGGGCTTTTTCACGAATGGAGCAGGTGTTCAGCAGCAGGACATCCGCTTCCTCGGGATTGTCTGTTTCTTCAAGGCCGTGGGTTGACTCCAGCAGATCCGCCATGCGGGCAGAATCGTATTCGTTCATCTGGCAACCGTGGGTTTGAATAAATAGCTTTTTCGCCATGGAAATCGTGTCTCTGAAACGGCTCTGAATATCGGGAACGGCGCATTATACCTGCGCAAACGGCGAAGTCGAAGGATTCCCGGGGTTGTCACGGGGCACCCTTTGCGACAGGATCATTTAACCGCCACCGGAATGCGGGTAAAATGCCGCAAAATCAATATATAAGGGCGATTTATGGGATTTAAACTCCTGGTAACCGGAATTTTGCTGCTGTTCAGCTCATCCTTATGGGCCAAGCCCCTGCCGGTGAATACCCGGCTGGGAGGCGATTTCAGCCTGCCCAGCACCCTGGCTGACACCGAGGGCAACCCCGGCAAGGTGGCGAATCTGTCCGATTTCAGGGGCAAAGTGGTGTTGCTGAATTTCGGGTATACCTCCTGCCCGGATATCTGCCCCATGGTGGTGGCGCGGATGACCCAGGTGGTGAAGCGGCTGGGGG
>JAWVYU010000210.1:0-9075 GCA_033722575.1 Ketobacteraceae bacterium
GATACATAACAGGTGCGCCATTTCTGCGTACCGCCAAAGTTGCGCGCCGTGATCAGGCCATGGGCCGCGTCCTGTTCTTTAACGGGAACCTGTTTGCCATTGATCACACTGGTGTGTTCACCCCGTTGCACCCGGTTCCAGGGAACGCCCCAGGCCGCCAGTTCCCGAACCGCCTTGGGCGCGGTATTCACGAACATGCGCACCACGTTCTGATCCGCACCCCAGTCACTGCCGTGCACTGTATCCAGAAAATGCAGATCTTCATTGTCGCCTTCGCCCTTGGCGGCGTTGGCCAGGCTGGCCTGCATACCGCCCTGAGCGGCAGCGGAATGGGAGCGTTTCGGGGGCACCAGACTGAGCAGGGTCACATCAAACCCCTGCCGCTTTACACCAATGGCCGCCCGCAGGCCTGCCAGCCCCCCTCCAATGATCAGCGCGTCCGTATGAATAATCTGCATGGCGTGCCTCACTGTTCTGCTGTGGGTTGGAGGTAAGAGGGCACGTAGCGCTCTCCGGCGCGGGACTCGTGCTCCATACCAATCTTCATATACGCCGCCAGCGTCAGCAGCCCCAGGATCAGAAAGAACGCCGTTAACAACCACTTGATGATCTGCAAACGCCTGCGCCCGCGGCGGGGATTATCCCCCAAAAACCAGCCCCACTTGATCACCAGACGGTAAATGCCAATACCGCCGTGGATTTCCACCACAAACAACAATACCAGATACAGCGGCCAGAAGCGCCCGCTCCAGATGCGATCCGAACTGGCATAAGGGCCGATATCACCCGGGTGCATCAACAGCTGATACAAATGCACCGACGCAAGAAAGAAGAGGGCGAACCCGGTGATCACCTGCACATACCACAGGGTGGTGTCTCCATGGCGCAAACCGGCTATATGACGGTGCATGGAGCGATACTGAGTGGCAGAAGAAGGAAAACGCCGCAGGGCAAGAAAGGCGTGAATCATCAGCACCGTAAAAATAAACGCCGCCACACCGCTCACCAGTATGGGGTAGGGCTTGCCAAGAAAGGGTTCACCTTCAAACAGGCGGGCCACAAAGTACATGGCATCCTTACCCAGGAGAATGCTGGATACCAGAAACATGTGAGCCCACATAAAGAGCACCAGCAGGAGGCCAGTACCCCCTTGAATGATGTCAATCCAGGCCGTGAGGCGGGAGGGTTTGTTTATTGTTGTTGTAGGCAGCATTTTCCGGCGCTCCCTTTTGTCCGGGCCAGGAGGATGTAGCCGAATAACAGACTATAGCGATGTGTGGAAAATGGTAACAGTTAATTGAGTCTTAACAATGGTTTTCCTGATTCAAGTCAAATGTAGGGTAAGCGCACCTCTGAATGAGATCGATGCCTGCTGACATGACTTTACGAAATCTGTGGTCAGGGAGCGAGAGCGCGTGGGCTCTTATAACTGTTTCATAAGATGTCTGGAGCATTTATAACCAGGGGCATGGGGCTGCGCTCGAAATTTCACAAGTACAGGTCTGTTATTTCTATCTATACTGAAGTTAGTTTGGATAAATAGGGCTCTGAAGCGGCCTCCGCCACATTATTATCATGACTACCCGGACAAAATCTGAGTATCGTATCTATGCTCCATTGTTTTCGCCTGTTGTTGATTCTCAGCAGCATTTCAGTCTTTGCGGCCGAAGATCCTGCGGCTGTTGAACTTGGCGACAGCAAAAAGCAGCTTTCACAATCAGATGTCGCGTACTTTTACGACCCTACCCATAATCTGTCCATCAGCGATGTGACGGGGAAAGATCACCCCGAATGGCGGCGGAAGGGATCGCCTGATCGATGGGAATATGTGGATTTCCAGTACAGTGATGACGCGCTCTGGATGCGAGCCAGGCTAGTGAACAGGAGTCAGTCGATCACCTCCTGGGTATGGCAAATCGACTATGTATACCTGAATCACATCGAATTTTATCAGGTAGATCCCAATACCGGTCAGGTCATTCAGCTCACGGACCCACCGCTGGGTGACCATCATGTGAGAGAGCACTGGTCCGAGCGATCCAGGACTCCCTATTTCAATTTTTCACTGCCACCGGGTGAGGAAACTCTGATTTACATCAGGGCCGTATCCAACTCTCATCTGTGGATGGACAGTATCATCTGGCCTGCCAGAAAATTCACGACCTACAGCACCCATGATTTTGGTTTTCTCAGCCTGTTTTTTGGCTTTATGATGGCCATGTTTGCCTACAACTGCGTGCTCTACCTCATCACACGCGAGAAAGGCTACCTTTATTATGTGCTCTACGTGGCGGCTCAGTTCCTGTGGCAAGCTACCTCTTTTGGTTTCCTGGGTTTTTTCTATATTGTGCCCGACCCCTGGCTGTTGGACCGGATGCCGTTTATAACACCATCCATCTGCAGTATTATGGGCTGCCTGTTCATTATTCATATTCTGGATCTCAAGCATAACAGCAGGAAATCCTACTATTTCATCATTGGCGTCGCCGTTACGTTTCTGATCTATCTTGCGAGCGTACCATTCTCTTCCTACGGGTTTTCCATGACTACGGTTCGTGTACTGGCGGTGGCTGGCTGCCTTATCATGTTGCTCGTAGGTATCCAGCAATGGCGACAGGGAAATCCGGAGGGCAAATACTTCACTCTGGCGTGGTCGCCGCTTCTGATATCCAGCGTGATTTACTCCATGGCATTGATGGCCATTGTCGAATGGAGCAAGTGGATGGAATACGTCCACATCGTGGGAACAAATCTGGAAATGTTCTTGCTGGCCATGGTATTGGGAAGCCGTATCAACCGTGAGCGCCGTGAACGGGAAAAGGCGCAGAATGAGGCCTTCGAAAAGGAAAAAGAAGCCATCGAAGCCAGAGCAGAAAGCAAAGCAAAGACTGAGTTTTTTGCCAAAATGAGTCACGAAATTCGTACACCGATGAACGGCGTTCTTGGCATTGTGGAACTGCTGAAATTATCAGAGCTGGACGAAAAGCAAAGAGATATGGTGAATACGATCCATAGTTCCGGAAAGTCCTTGCTGACAATCATTAATGACTTGCTGGATCTGTCAAAATTTGAATCGGGCAAGCTGGAACTGGAATCCATACCGGTCAATACTGAAGCGCTTATCGATGAAACCATCAGCGTTATGGGGAGCCGTTTGAAGGATGGGCCGGTTGTACTGAAAAAGCATGAGTCAATCGCGGCGATTCCTGATGTTATGGGCGATCCTACCCGAATCTGCCAGATTCTTATGAATCTGACCAGTAACGCACTCAAATTCACTCAACAGGGATCCGTTACGCTTAACCAGCAAATTGAGACGAGGCAGCAGGATAGTCTCAGCATTCGTTTCGAGGTGATTGACACCGGTATCGGTATTTCTTCGGAGCAACAGCAGAAACTGTTTACACCATTCGTACAGGCTGACTCATCCACGACGCGAGAGTTTGGTGGTACAGGGCTGGGCTTGTCGATCTGCAAAGATCTGGTGGAACTGATGGGCGGCGAAATCGGTATCCAGAGCGCGCCGGGTGAAGGCACGACATTCTGGTTCGTGATTCCATTCAGAATAGCAGAGCGTCCCGGGTATTCTGAGAAACCTGAAAAATTTCACAAAAGCCGGAGCCTCGATGGCCTGAGAGCATTGGTCGCAGATGATAATCCCGTTAACCGGTCTGTTATGTCGGGTATGTTATCCAGACTGGGTGTATCCTCGCGCTGCTGCAATGACGGCATGGAGGCGCTCGAGGCACTGGAGGAGGAATCTTTTGACATCGTTTTTCTGGATTGTGAAATGCCGGTAATGGACGGCTATACTACCAGTAAGAAAATAAAGGATGCCGAATCTCTGAAGGCAACTCCCGTTATCGCGGTGACTGCCCATAGCATTGATGATGTATCCGGGAAATGTAAAGCGCATGGTATGGATGACCTGATTACAAAGCCCGTCACCATGGCCAAACTCAGTGACGTAATTCTTGACAATATTCAATAGCACTATTGATAACAATACCTGTGGAACCTGAAATCAGCCGATGAATAAAGCCTTAAAATCAGTACTATCAGCACTCTCCAGAAAATTGTTAATCCTGGCCATGACTTCTGTGATCAGTTTTCAGGTTATGGCAGTCGATGAGTACCGGAAATACTCAACAGAATTTATCGCTCCAAAAGGGGTGGTTGCCGTTAATTTCAGATTTAGTCAGGGTCGAGTCAGTTCTGCCTATGATCAGGATGGAAACCTCGAAAAATTCAGCGACAGCCTGTCCGGTATACCACTGGACACCTTCGGGCTGGCTGGTGACAGTACCGACGTTGATCTTCGCTATCAGACAGAGTTCCTTGAGCTTACTGTAGGGTACGGATTAACGGATAACGTCGCGATCGGGGTGCAAATGCTCATCGGTGAGTCCTGCAGCGACGCGTCTCTTGAGACACAAAACGGATTTGGTCAACTGCTTGGCGGAGCATTGACCGATCCTGACGGCAATTTCGCCTATTCGGATATCGACAGCCATTGCGAATCCGGTGTTTTTGCACCGATTCTCGGGGCAGCATGGCGTATTTATGAGGGCAAGTATGACAGTCTCATTTTTCTTCCGGGGATCCGCCTGGGTGGTGCTACCGATGCTCATGATCCTGATGTCCTGTTTCAACCGATTATTGACGATGGCACAGATGACATCATTATTCGTTTTGACTACTTCCGGGATTTAACCCACAGCTTCGATATCGCTGGACAGTTTGAATATGCGTATGCGCTGCCAGACGAACGAACCATGCGCGTTGATCAAAGCGGCATTCCCATTACACCCATCGCATTCAAAGAAAAGGTTGAACGTAACGCCGGTGACTATGCTCTCATGGATGTTGAATTCGGGTATCGTTTTCTTGATGATCAGGCGAGGGTTTATATCGCCTATTACATCAAAGATAAACAGAAAGACAAGTTTCAGTCAGATTCGGGGCTATCCACCGAATTCCTTGAAGAAAACTCTGACTTCAGGGATGAGGAGTATCGGATCGGGTTCACCTGGGACGGAGTGCCAGCGTGGCAAGCGGGTACAGTGCCGGTGCCGTTTAAAGCTGAAATCAACTTCTGGGAGAGCTTCCGTGGGAAAAACTTTTTCAAGTACTATTTCACGGAGTTCAAAGTGACGCTGGCATTTTGAGGGTTGGTGGGTAGCACCCACTCAAATCAGAATCCGCGGCCACCATCCAATGGGCAAGGGCTCCGCTTCATTCGGGCCAAACCGGGCTCGCTACGCGATATCTGGTTTGATATACATTTAACTTCCCTATATATCCCTGATTGCTTTCCCTACTGTAGGCACCGGCACATGGGCCTATGACCTGCCTTTTTTATTCATGTATACTGTCACGCGACATGTTAAAGGACTTACGTATATGTTTATTCGCCTGATCATTGGAATCGTTTTTTTTCTCTCTTCGCTGTTTTCCATTTCAAGCTCTGCTGACGAACCGGTGCCACTGAAAATGTGTGCTTTCACTTTATTGGGTGAGTCAGGGCCAGACTTTGAATTGGTAAAGGATTATCAACTGGCAGCCTTATCATGGGGCGCTGAACTGGATGTTAAGGCTTATATCAGCGAAAAGGTTATCGTCAATGAATTGAAATCCGGAGCTTGCGATATTGCCAGCATGACAGGTGGCTCAGCCCATAGCTTTAATCGTTTTTCCGGTACTATTGGTGCCATAGGTGCTATTCCTGACTATGAACATCTTCACGTGGCATTAGCCGCATTAAATGGCGAAAAAGCCAGGCCCTATCTGAGTGCTAACGGGTTTGATGTCGTGGGTATTCAGCCATCGGGGGGCATTTACCTGTTCCTGAATGATCGTTACCTGAAAGGCATTGCCGACCTGGCGGGCCGGCGCGTGGGGGTATTGGATAACTTTCCTGAAATGCACAAAATGGTGACTAATATGGGTATGACGCCAGTGTCCTCGACCGTGTCCAACATGTTCCAGAAATTCAATAATGGTAATATCGATATTGTAGGTGGCCCCGCCATCGTTTATGAGGTGATGGAACTGTATAAAGGATTGAAGGACACCGGTGGCGTGATTGAAGCTCCAATAATGCAATCCACCATACAAGTGATCGCTCGATCTGATAAGTTGCCTGCCGGCTTTGCAGAAAAATCACGACAGTACTTTTTTGATCAGTTTTCGGAAAGCGTCGACATTCTAAGTAAGGCTGAAAAAACCATTCCGCGGAAATACTGGATTCCCGTTCCAAAATGCAATATGGAAGAGTTGGAGAAAACCAATAAGACAGTGCGTCTTAACTTTCGGGAAAAGGGAATATACCATCCCAAAATGCTCACGTTGCTGCGAAAAGTCCGTTGCAACCTGGATCCTTCACGGGCGGAATGCACTTCTCCCGATGCGGAATAGTTGATTCGGACTCGACGCAGGTCAGGTTTTCGGTGCGTAGCGCCTGCGAATCAGCTTGTCCGTCTCAATCGCCAGAAAGCTGGGAAAGAAGCACACCAGAATCAGTGGCCACCACTCAACCGGGAAGGGCGCTGTACGAAACAGATCATTGGCCGAAGGTATAACTGTAGGTATGATTCGGATGGCAATGCTCAGGCCGATGCCCCCCAACAACCACGGATTGGAAAACGGATTCAGCCGGAAGAAAGATCCGTAAATCGAACGGGCAGAAATCACATAGCCGATGTGCGCCACAAGAATAGCCCAGAAAGCGGCCGTTTGCGCCTGGGTTAACAGCAGCTGGTCAACCTCGCCACCGGCTACCGCTGCGGCACCGAAATAATAGTAGATAAAGAATCCCGGCAGTGAAATAGCCAGGCCCATGATAACCACCCGTTGAATAAAGAGTTTATCAATAATATGCGCATCCGCTTTTCTGGGCACGGATTTCAACAGATCTTTCTCTTTGGCCTCCATCATTAACGGCATGGTTAACAGAACGGAATCCAGCAGATTGATCCACAATATCTGAACGGGCTCCAGCACAAAACGCACACCGAACACCGGCACAAAGGCGGCCATGATAATAGCGCCCATAATCAGCAAAGCCTGGGCCGCATTGGTGGGCAGGGTGTACAGAATGGCTTTGCGCAGGTTCACCCAGGCGTGCCGGCCTTCCTCTACCGCCGCGACGATGGTGGCAAAGTTGTCATCTGCCAGCACCATGTCTGCAGATTCCTTGGCCACCTCCGTACCGCTCAGGCCCATGGCAATACCAATATCGGCGGCTTTCAGTGCCGGGGCATCATTCACCCCGTCACCCGTCATGGCCACCACGAACCCCAGGTTACGGAGCGCTTCGGCAATGCGTTGTTTATGCTCCGGTGCCACCCGAGCATACACCGACACGGTTTTTACCGTTTCTTCCAGCTCGGCTTCATCCATTTCACTCAGTTCTGCACCCGTTAACACCGCCTCTGATTCTATGCCCAACTGACGAGCCACCGCGAACGCCGTATCGGGGTGGTCCCCGGTGATCATCACGGTGCGTATGCCCGCATCCTTGCAGGCACCAACCGCTTCTATGGCCGACTTCTTGGGCGGATCAATCATGCCCTGCAAGCCGATAAAACATAGATCCTGAAGATCTTCATGGCGCAGGTCCACGCGGTCTTTCGGTAATTCCGCCATGGCAAACCCCAGGGTTCGCAGCGCATCCTGGGCAAAGGCCTGGGCGCAATCCAGCGCCGTTTGTGGATCAAAGTCCTCCACTGTGCCGTCTGCTGCGAATGTTCTGGAGCACATACCGATAATCACCTCCGGCGCGCCCTTTACCAGAATCAGGTGTTTATCCTTGCGCTCAATCAGAACAGCCATGTATTTGGTGGCAGAGTCGAAAGGAATCTCCTCCAGCCGCTTCTCGCCATCCACTACCAGTTCGGCTTTGGCACCCGCTATGCGAATTGCCAGCTCTGTGGGATCACCGGAGCCGCCTTCCTCCGACAGGTAGGCGTTGTTGCAATAAAAGCCGCACTCCAGCAACGCCATCAGGGCTTTCTTTTCAGTAGGGGGCACGGCTTTATCGTTCAGTAAAAACTGGCCTTCAATATCGTAGCCGGTGCCTGTTACCTTGAAGTTTTCACCGCCCGCACATACCCGGCGCACCGTCATACGGTTTTCGGTGAGCGTGCCGGTTTTATCGGAGCAGATCACCGATGTGGCACCCAGGGTTTCTGCGGCGGGTAATTTGCGAATCAACGCCTTGCGCCTGGCCATGACTACGCCCGACAGGGCAAGGATGGATGTCACCAATGCCGGCAACATTTCCGGTATGGCGGCCACCACCAGTGACACCGCCCCAAGAAAGCTGTAGGTGATGTCATAACCAACATACACCCCGTAGGCAAAATTGAACGCGCCGATCACCAGAATGGCAATGATCAGTGTATCCACGAACTCCTTCATTTTGATTTGCAGTGGCGTTAAATGGCTGCCGGTGGTTTTTACCAGGTCGGCAATATGCCCGAACACGGTATTGGCGCCGGTGGCCACCACAATGGCTCTGGCTGTACCCTGGGTAACATAGGTGCCGGAAAAGCCGATATTGGTCTGATCACCCGGCACCAGATTCTGGGCGGAGAGGGGAGCAGTCTGCTTTTGCACCGGCACCGATTCGCCCGTTAAGGAAGATTCATCCACGTGGGTGTTGGACACCTCATGAAACCGGATATCCGCCGGAATCTTGTCCCCGGGCTCCAGCACCACCAGATCACCGGGCACCAGCTCCCGGGCCGGAATGCGCCGCTGATCACCCGCCCGTACCACCAGCGCCTGCTGAACCATCATGTTGCGAAGGGCATCCAGAGCGCCTTCGGCCTTGCCTTCCTGAACAAAGCCGAGAATGGCGTTTAACAGCACCACACCCACAATCACAATGGTATCGGGCAGCATGTCGTTGCCCAGGGCCGTCAAGATACTGGTGATCAGCGCCGTAACGAGCAGAATGATCACCATGGGTTCGTTGAACTGGCGCAGAAAACGACGCCATGCCGGTGTTTTCTGGAAAGCGATTTCATTAAAACCGTATTGCGCCAGGCGACGGGTGGCTTCCGCCTCGGA
>JAWVYU010000211.1:0-9044 GCA_033722575.1 Ketobacteraceae bacterium
CAACGCTGGGAGCAATGGGTGGTTTTACACTACCGGTATTATTCGGCCTGGCGGTGGACTTTATCGGCATCCACACAGCCTGCTTTATGATGCTTTACGGAATTCTCGCTATCTGCATGGTGGCAATGCACTTTGCCATACGCTCAGAACGCCGGGAGAAACTCCTGCAACAGGCCATTGCCAATAATTTCCTGAATCGCTAGAACCGCTGCCGTTAAGTGTCAGTGGCCGCCACTGGCAATCGGCTTGCCGGATTTGCTGTCCGGCTTCGGCGAGTTTTTCAGGCTGCGACTGAGTATAAAGAACCCGAAAATGCCGGATGCCAGTGATCCCAGAATAATACCAAGGCGCTCGTCAAACAGCTGGTTGCTGGCGCTTTCGAACGCCAGCGAGCCGATAAACAGACTCATTGTGAACCCGATGCCGCAAAGGGCGGATGTACCGTAAAGACTGAGCCAGGAAACCCCTTGCGGCAGCTTGGCCCAACCCAGCTTGATAACCAGCCAGCATAATCCGAAAATCCCGATTTGCTTGCCCAAAAACAGCCCCAGCGCGATCCCCATGGGTACTCCGTGTTTGATCTGCTCCATCCCGATTCCATGCAGGCTCAGGCCGGCATTGGCAAAAGCGAATACCGGAAGAATAAAGAATGCCACCACGGAGTGAAGGTCATGTTCCAGCGACTTCAGCGGTGACACTTCCGGGTTCTCCTTGGAGCGCATGGGAATGAACATGGCCAGCACCACCCCTGCAAGGGTGGCATGCACACCCGATTTGAGCGTGGCCACCCACATAATCAGGCCAATAAGGATATAGACACTCTTGGATTCAACGTTGCGCCAGTTGAAATAGGCCAGAAACGGCACACAGCAGGCAACCACTATCAGCGCCAGGAAGGAAATCTTGTCCGTGTAGAATATGGCGATGACGATAATGGCTCCGATATCGTCAAAGATTGCCAGGGATGTCAGGAAAATCTTGATGCTGGTGGGTACGCGGGAGCCCAGCAGTGTCAGTGCACCCAGAGCAAAGGCTATATCTGTTGCCGCAGGTATGGCCCACCCACCCATGGCAACGGGATCATCGTAGTTAAAGTAGACATAGATAAGTGCCGGGACCAGCATACCACCTACCGCGCCAACACCCGGCAGCAGAATATTCCGCTTATCCGATAATTCACCCTCAATCAGTTCTCGTTTGAGTTCCAGGCCCACCAGAAAGAAAAAAACGGCCATCAGGCCGTCATTGATCCACAGCAGGAGCGGCTTGGCGATTTCCAGGGCCCCGACCCTCACCTCAACCGGTGTGGAAAGCAGCAGCTCGTAATACACGTTCAGCGGCGTATTGGCGCAGATCATGGCCAGTACCGCTGCCAAAAACAACAGGATACCGCCCGAGGACTCCATTTTGAAAAAGTCAGCCAAATAATTTTTGGAGGGATCCAGAATCTTCAGAGCATCGCTCATTCGCTATTACCACACCTAAGCTATTGTTTTTCATGCGTTAGTTAACGACACTGTATATCAGAACAGATCATTTTCAACAAGGCAAACCGCCGGAAAAAAACGCAGAATCTATATTTGGTGTGATATCAACAGGAAATACCGGGTTTCAGGACAAGCGCTCAGCGGCCCTCGCACACTTGTGTTTTACAATCAGGCCATTGGCCAGTGACCACTCGTAGGCATCCCGGAACATTTCTTCCAGGGAGCAGGTGCTGAAACCCAGCTCACGCTCGGCCTTGCTGGAGTCAATATCGATCCGGTGGTTCAGCAAAAGCACCTTTTCCGGGGTCAGCAGGGGCTCCTTGCCAGTAAGGCGGGATATTCTCTCCATGATAAAGCCCAGCAAAGTAAGTAACGGGGCCGGGAGGGTCGCTTTCGGGGTCCTGACCTCCAGAATCTCGCCGATAGTGGCAAACATGTCCCGAAAACTGGGTTTTTGCCCCCCCAGAAGATAATTCTCTCCGCAACGGCCTCTGTAATAGGCCTGCAGGTGCGCACGGGCATAATCGCGAACGTGGCCGCACACTGTATTACCCCGGGGCACGCCTTTCATCTGCCCCGTCAGCATACTGTTGAAAATCAGGGGGTTATAGTTGTAATCGTAAGGGCCCACTACCTGGGCGGGATTGAGAATAACGGCATCAAGCCCCCTGGTAATCCCCTCCCTGACGGCAGACTCCGCCAGAAACTTGCTCCGGTAATAATTGATGCCACTGGTCATGGCGTTGGATGGTGTATCCTCGGTCAGGGTAACACCATCCAGTTTGCCGTAGGCACCGATGGAGGAAGTGTGGATAAACCGGCGGGCTTTTTTCCGTATCGCGGCTGCAACCATGTTGCGGGTGCCGTCCACATTAATCCGCATCTGGCGCGCATTATTGGCAGACCAGGTACTGGTATCGGCCGCCACATGAAATACGGCGTCTACTCCCTCCGGTAATGTCTTCAACAGGGATTCGGCATCAGTCACGTCGCCCTCCAGCTGCGTCACATCCAGCCGGTCCAGGTCAGAGGTGCGGGAGGTACTCCGTCGCAATGCCAGTACCCGCCAGCCATCCTCCAGCAGCAACTCAATAATATTCAGCCCCAGAAAGCCTGTGCTGCCAGTAACATAGGCCGTCTTCACGTCTTTAGAATGCTGCTTACCCAGTGCTTCTTCAGGTCTTGTTTCTGGTGTTTCCCGGTTATCCATGACTGGCTACTATTCCGATGTTGTCTATACCGACGTTGTCCAATGTTATTGCTATACCGACCGTATTACCCTGCCGGAAACAATTATACCCTAGGCCGCCTGTGTCTGTCCGGCCGCCAGCGGATCGTTCCCTTTCAGGGCAGAAACCGTGCGCTTTATACCTTCTGCCAGTGAAACCCTGGGTTGCCAGCCGAAATCCCGGTAGGCTTTTTCAATGCTGTAATAATGGTGGGTTACCATGTAACGTACAGCAAATCGCGTTAGCCCGCTTTCATCATTCAGCGTACCCCCTTTCAGGGTATCTATGGCTTCCGCAACCATGGCAACAAAATAGGCCAGCCAGTAAGGTACCTTACCCTTGATGGGTGGATACCCCAGCTCGATAAGCACCTTTTCGACAAAATCGAAAAACGCCATGGGCTCCCCGTTGGTGATAAAGTACGCCTGTCCGGATACCGGCGAACCTGGCTCGAGCCTGGCTTCAGCCATAAGGACTGCATCGACCAGATTGGACACATAGGTAAAATCCGACAGCTTATCGCGATCGCCAATCTGACGCTTTAATTTGCCTTTGGCCGCTTTTTCCAGGATCGCCGGCAGAAAACGATTATCTCCGATCCCGAATACCACATGGGGCCTTACGGCACAGGTTTGTGTTACGCCTTTGCCATTGAACGCCAGCACCTCTTTTTCAGCCTTGATTTTACTATCGGCATAAGGCGCCTGGGAAATTCTGGAATAAGGCAGAGTCTCGTCCCCGTTTTCAATATCCTGCCCTTCGTAAACGGCACTTGCGGAGCTTATATAGATAAGTTTTTTAATGTCATGTTCATGGCAGGCATCAATCACGTGACGGGTCCCGTCATAATTTATCGCCCATACCGCCTCCTCCTGGTTGTGCTTGGTATGCACCACGGACGCGTTATGGATAACCGTTTCCATGCCCTGGCAGGCATCGAGCACGCCCTGCCGATCACGTATATCCAGATTGATAAAGCGCACATCATCCCTGAATGGCTTGCCATTGAAGTCGAGCACTGTGACATCGCAGCCACTGTCAGCAAACCCGTCAACCAGATTCCTGCCGATAAATCCGCATCCCCCGGTGACCAGTACCTTCTTTTTGTATTCCATTATCTGAGCCCTCCTGATTCAGGCTTGATTATTTTGTTGTTTCGTATGCCCGCGATTGATCCTGTATTTTATGCATAAGTACCAAACATCAGATCCCAGAAAGGGGTAAGCGATGCGTAATTACGATTCAGGTGCTTGCCATGGTGCAAATCATGCTTGATCGCAAGGAAATTGAAAAACTTGAAAGCAGGATGTGGCAGAGCCAGGTTGGAATGCACAAGAATATTAAAGGTTGAATGCAGAAAGAACGCAATACAGAACGCTTCCACACTGATGGGGCCCAGCACGGCAATACTACCCATTAATAGCGCAAGCCCGGCCAGATTCTCAGCGGGGTGCAGATAGACGCTCTCAAGTGAGGTGGGAAACCGCACATAGTGGTGTACCCCATGAACAAACTTCATGGCTTTGGGATGATGCATGCCCCGATGCATGAAGTAATAGCAAAAATCATAAAGTAACAGCGTTGCCAGCACTTCCCCGAAAATGGTCACACCTTTCACCTCGTCAAAGTGAAACAGCCAAGGGTGGAATGTCTGCACCACAGCGAACAAGAACACCAGCGACAGCAGGCTGTTCAATGTGGTATTCAGCATTTTCCGGCTTTTAGGTATACGATAGGTTTTGGGCGTTCGTATACGGTATTTACTGTATTTTTTCGAGTTCACTGCCCACATCAGGGCCGCCATCAGCAGGCCATCGAAAGCAAGTATCGCGCCCATGGCGATATAGACTTCTGTTAACATGTTGCTACCCTCCGCAATTCCTGTCTTCAAGCATCTTTTTTCTTAAGCTGAATTACCGGCTAACGTTTGCCGACCTGAATCCACAGCAGCTGAAAGAGCTTTTTAATTTTTTGTGTAATTCCCTGGCGAAACATCATTTCTATGGAAGCTTTGGCCGCTGCGTAATCACCCCGGCCCACCGGATATAATCTGGGTGGAATCTCCAGACCGAAACGGTCTGCAAGCACAGCTTTATGGTTGGTGTAAGCTCTTAGTCCGTCACGACCATTCATTCGCCCGAAGCCGGAATATTTAACGCCACCAAACGGCAAATCCTGATTAAGGTAGCAGAGCCCGAAGTCGTTAATGCAGGTTGCGCCCGCATGCAGTTGTGCTGCAATGCGCTCTCCTCTTTCCCGATTTCTTGTAATGACTGATGACTGCAGGCCAAAATCCGTTGCATTGGCAATGTCAATGGCCTCCTCATCACTGCCCACTTTCATTACCAGCATGACCGGCCCAAACACTTCAGTGTTGGCAATCTTCATATCGGGGGTAACGTCAACCAATATCGTGGGTGGATAGAAATTACCTGCGACACCCGGTTCCGCCTTCCCGCCAACCAGCGCTGTTGCACCCTGGGCAAGAGCGTCCTGTACCAGAGCGTCTATAATCTTCAACTGTTGCGGCGTAGTGATTGCTCCTACGTCCAGCGTACCTGGCTGCCGGGGTGCACCCTGCCGAAGCTTGCCCGCGACTGAAACCACTTTATCAATGAAGGGCTGATAGACCTTTTCATGCACCAGGATACGCTCTGAGGCCACGCAATTCTGGCCCAGGTTGATAAAGCATCCACCCAGAGCTGAATGAACCGCTTTCTCGATATGTGCGTCCTCACATACAATCAGCGGATCCTTGCCTCCGAGCTCCATAATAACCGGTGTCAGGTGCTCGGCACTGCCTTCGATAATGCGCCTGCCGTTCTCCACCGACCCGATAAACAGAATCTTGTCCACGCCACTGCGGACCAGTGCAGCACCGGTATCCCCGAAACCGTTAACGATCTGTACTACGTCCGGTGAGAACCCCTCGCGCTGTAATGCTTCATCGGTTATTCGCTGAAACTGCTCAGAGGACCAGGCCACCGCCTCGGATGGCTTCAGCACCACCGCATTGCCTGCCATTAAAGGAGTAACCAGTGAACTGATAATATTCTGCAGCGGATAATTCCAGGGGATAATACAGGCAACCACACCCAGAGGCTGATACTCGATGCGCGCCCTTTTGTGTACAAACATACCTGACCCCACTGATTCCGGTTTCAGATATTTCTCGCCGTTCTTGATGGTCCAGTTGATTTTTGTGCAAATGGGAAGAATTTCTCCCATCATGGCATTCTCATAGGTTTTTCCCGCGTCCTTAACAATCAGGCCGCAAAGCTCATCGGCATGGTCAAGCACGTAATTCATGATATGCCGCAATACTGCGCGGCGTTGCCTGAAAGTACTTTGAGCCCACTCCTTTTGTGCAGAACGGGCCCTGGTCACGGCCCCTCTGACCTCAATGGGCGACCTGGCTGTTACCTCACCCAGCTTTTCGCCGGTAGCCGGGTTATAACAGGTGATGATGTTTTTCTTGTCGGGAGAAACAGGTACTTCCTGTATCAGGTTGGCTTGTGTTGTCATTTTATTATCACCCTGCTTTCGCCATTGTTGATTCCTGAGATAACCGTGAGCTATTACCCGCCGGTTGTTCTGTTTTGGCCGCCAGAATAAATTCTGCGGCGCGATAGCCTATCATCATGCTGGGTGCATTCAGTGCAGACACCGGGGTTTCAGGAATAACCGAGGCATCTGCCACCCTCACTCCTGTCACGCCTCGCAGACGCAAACGGGTATCCACAGGAGCGCCCGGATCTTCCCCCATTCGACACGTCCCGCAATAATGGAAGGTGGTCATGGTGGCGGATTTTATCCAGCGTCTGATTTTCACATCACTGGCTGATCTTGCACCTCCTGACAGAGGGGTATTTCCCCACTCAGCCAGTGCCTGCTGACTGGCAATACGCTTCGCCAGCGTGACGCCCGCTGCCATGGTGTCCATGTCCCGGGGATCCTGGTAATAATTGGGTGAAATCACTGCCTCGTCTTCCGGGTCCGCCGAACGCAAACGCAGGTATCCCCGTGATACGGGTTTACCCAGGATCACCACTATGCCGTACAGCTCACTCAGAAACCCCTTTAAAAGCGGTGTTTTGTAAGCCATGTCCACACAAGTTCTCAGCAAACCGCGCAACAGCCGGTTACGATACAGCGACGGCGGTAACAACACGGCTGGCAGCATACGTTTCATGGACTGTTTCAGGGACGCCGGCGCGGAATAGAATACAAAACAACTATCTGCCTGTGAGGCCGACAATGCACTTTCCTGGTTCACGCGTGTAAATCCGTATAGCTGTGGATAGCGGCTATCCGGCGACTTCCGGCCTTTATAAAACAGGCAGACATTGGGGTGATCCTGCAGATTCTCACCCACCTGGGGCTGATCGGACACCACGTCAATACCGTGGCGCCTGAGTTGTTCAGCAGGCCCGATACCGGAAACCATCAGTAACTTGGGGGTTTCAAGTGCTCCGCTGCACAGAACGACTTCCTTGGTTACCGACACAAAATGATCCTGACCCTCCCGGCGATAAATCAGGCCGGTTATCTGCTGCCTTTCATTAAAGATCAGCTGTCTGACTTTGGCGTTGGTGCGCACTGTCAGGCGCGGCAGCTGCTGTTCCTTTATAAAACTTACGTAGGAGCTGCGCCTCTGATCGCCATCGTAATTCATGGTCTGATAGCCCAGATATCCACACAGTTCCCCGTCAAGCAACTTATCCTTCTGTTGGAAACCCGCTCCTTTGGCAGCGTTGATGCAGGTTTCCGTAAAATTTGTCGGGATTCTTGGTTTCACTTTAAGCCTGCTCTCCACAGCCTCGAACGCAGGCACCACATCCTTCCACTGCCAGCCCCGGGGCCAGGCGTCATAGTCTTTTTGGTCGCCACGGGTATAGACCATACCATTCACCGAGCCACTCCCGCCCATACCTGTGCCAGAGCCAAGATACAGACTGCGTCCGCCGCAATGGCCCTGCGGAAACGAGCGTCTGTCCCACATGGTGCGATCATTGGCAAAGGCATGGATAAAACCATCAGCAGACAGCGTTTCCGGATTATTCTCCGCAGGCTCCCCCGCCTCCAGTAACAGAACGTCACCGGCATCCGCTTCCGCCAGTCTGGAAGCCACGACGCATCCGGAAGATCCACCTCCGACGACGACGTAACTGTAAACCTGCTGATAACTCATTGAATTCTGGCCTCTGGTTTCTGATTGTGTTTTTTCAGGCAAGGAATGCGTATGAGATCCCGGTCAGTACAAGCCTATGGCAGGCAGCAATCGCCGGTGCAGGAACTCGCGCATTTCACTCTCGGTACGCTTCCTGGTGGCCTTGAGGGTCAACAGCGACAGCAAAAACCGGATAGTGACTTCAATAATCTCGTCCAGCTCCTCCTGATCCACTGTCTGCTCCCTGAGGATCATGCGAAACAGCCCCCTGCTGATCTCAAGTCCGTCAGGCGTGTTCAATGCGTGACGATTGAGAATGCCCGACAAGCCGGAGTCTGTAACCAGCTCCAGATAGGGTTCGTTGGGCAGGTGTTTCAGGGCATACAGAAAGGGCTCAACCAGTCTGTCCTGGGGTGTGCTGAATTTTTCGATTTCCTGAAACAGCTTTTGCGCAAAGCCATAGGCCGATTGCAACAACGCATAACGAATCACGTCATCCCGGGTTTTGAAATAACTGTACACCGTGGGCCGGGTAACGCCTGCTTCCTTGGCGATATCGTTCAGTGTCACCTTTTCCACACCCCAGCGCTTCACACAGGTCAGCGCAGCCTTGACAATTTTCTCTTGCGTATCAGTGAGTTGTGTTTTTCTTGCGGGTTCCATGAAACTACCTCATTCGACTCATTACCGCAATATACTGACTTTACACCTTGACGTAAAGTGTAAAGTAGTAAATATTTGGTAACCACGGCACCGGCAGAGTCATCCGTGACTGTAACCGCCTTAACTTGGTCCCCGTTAACTTAAGTCCCGTTCTCTTAATCCAGGTGAACCAGCAAAGCTGGCCCGCCAACTTGACCGGAGGAGCCATGACCACAGCACACTCTGCGCCCACGCTTCCCACAGAACCGGTGGAGCCGCCAAAAGTGAAAGGCGGTCTGCCAATGTTGGGCCATATCATGGGATTTGCCCGTAACCCCTACCACTTTATGAAACGGGTTTCCGATGAACTGGGTGAAATCGCTCAGTTCTCGCTGTTCGGACAGCGGGTGGTGCTGCTGACAGGTGACGAGGCCAGCGCCCTCTTTTACCGGGCCAGTGACGAACAACTGGATCAATCGGCTGCCTACAAGCTGATGACACCTATCTTTGGCGAAG
>JAWVYU010000212.1:0-9030 GCA_033722575.1 Ketobacteraceae bacterium
GACAGCGACGGTGATGGTATCGGCGATGCCTGTGACCCGTTAACAGATTCCGACGATGACGGTGTGGCAGATGACGATGACAATTGTCCGGCACTGGCCAACAGCGATCAGCTTGATACCGACAATGATGGCATTGGCGATGTCTGTGACCCGTTAACGGATTCCGATAATGATGGTATCGCAGATGATGTGGACAACTGCCCTGCCGACGCCAACCCGGACCAGATTGATACCGATGGAGATGGTATGGGTGATATCTGTGATCCGCTCACCGACAGCGACGCTGATGGCATTGCGGACAGCGTGGATAACTGCCCCGCCCTGTTCAATCCGGATCAGGCAGACGTGGACAACGACGGTATTGGCGACCTTTGCGATACCGACAATGACAATGACGGTGTGGAAGACGATCTCGACAACTGCCCGGCAGCACCCAATCCGGATCAGCAGGATACTGACGGTGACGGTATTGGTGATGTCTGCGACTCGTTTTTTGACAGCGACGGCGATGCCATTGAAGACGAACTGGATAACTGCCCGACGGTGCCCAACTTTGATCAGACAGATACCGACGGTGACGGTATCGGCGACGCCTGCGACCCGCTGACGGACTCAGATGACGATGGCGTTGCCGACAGTGACGATAACTGCCCCACTGTTTTCAATCCCGATCAACTGGATAGCGATGGTGATGGCCTTGGCGATGCCTGCGATGATCCAGTGAGTGGTACCGAAGCTTTTATGCGCGACTATCTGGAACTGCAGGACCGCCTGATCGACGAACTGGAGTGTGTGCACAACAACTGCGAGGGCCCCGGCGGACTGTTTGACTGGACCATTGACAGCAGCAATTCCATTCTGGAATCCGGATCAGCCCGCTGGCGTGCAACCCTTGCCAGCCTGTTTCCTGTCCGTGCCCGCACCACCTTTACCGTGAACATGGCCACCGCCCTGGGTTGCACCGGTGACGGCGAAGCCAGCGGCATTGTGGACAGCAACGGTAACGGGGACCTGGCCAGCAGCGCGCCCATCAGCCTGGTGTGCGCAGACTACAGCGGCTATATCGTGGTGAACGTCAATCTGCAGGAAAGCAAGGCGGTGAGCGGCTATTACGATGCTTACTGTGAGCAGATGAACTGCGAAGCCACGGCTGTACGTTTCCATATTATTGGCAAGGATGAAAACGACAAGCTGATATTCGAGCAGGAGGTACTGGATTACACGTTGCCATAAGGCGTCGCTGTCTTGCCTTCCCGGGCTGCCTCGGCGGGCCGGGAAGGCAAACATTTTTCCTGGATTGCTTCGCACCCCCGTATCACGCACCGGTGGAAGCCGGTAAACTGGCCTGTATCAGTGACAGCAGGGGCTGGTATCAGTTTCTGCAAGACCCCTCACGCTGTTCTGACCTCTGAAACATCAATCAGGATCCACCGGGAGTATGACGGATGCGCGTGGGCTTTTACTGGAAAACCTCGGCACTCACTCTATGTCTCATGGCGTTAGCAGCCGCCAACAGCCTTGCCGCCAGCGACGAAAGGTTAAGGACACGGCTGGAGGCCCAGAGCCTGGAAGGCAGCCCCTACGGCGAGCAGCCGCTCCATGATGTCAGGCAGCTACTGGAATTCTATGAATCCAGGGACTTTGAACGTCAGTGGACCCACCGGGACGGATCTCTCAATGATACCGGTGACCATTTACTGACAGTGCTCAGTAACTCCCGCTACCTGGGCCTGTTGCCGCAGGATTATCATGTTGACCTGATTCAGCAGGTAAGCGACCAGGAAAAAGGCAGTAACCATGGCAAAGCCATTGATCTGGAACTGCTGCTTACGGACGGACTGATGCTGTATCTGAAACACAGCTACCAGGGCAAGGTGAACCCCCGGGAGATACACGCGGACTGGACAATGGATGGCCGCACCCTGAACCGGCTGAATACACAGCAAGGCCAGTTCACGGTGGAGAAGCTGGAAGCCATGCTGGCGGACAGCGAACCCGAACACCCCGATTACAGCCGCCTGAAAGCCTACTACCGGCAGCTGCTTGAGCGTACCCGGGATAATGATATCGACTTTCCACCCATGACGGGCCTTCTCAAACCAGGCAGCCAGTCGCCGGTTCTGGCCAGCGTGCGTCAGGCACTGTCACAACTGGGCATTAACATTAAAACCGATGGAAACCCCGAGAGCTTTGATGAGCAACTCAAGCGGGGGCTAATGCAGTTTCAGCAGCATCACGGCCTGAATGATGACGGTATTCTGGGGCAAAGAACCTATGACCTGCTGCGCAAAATCGTAAACGGTGATACCAGCACCGTAAGAGCCAATCTTGAACGCTGGCGCTGGCTGCCCACCCAGATCGCCAGCGATTACCTGCTGGTAAATATTGCTGATTTCAACCTTCGGCTGGTCCGCGATAATGAGACCGTGCTGTCCATGAGTGCGATCGTGGGAAAGCCCTTCAGAATGACACCGGTCATGAGTGAAAAGATGCGCTACGTGGTACTTAATCCCAGCTGGAGCGTACCTTACACTATTGCCAGCAAGGACCTGCTACCGAAAATGCGCAGCAATCCCGACTATTTTCGACAGACCGGCATGCAGGTGTTTGAGAACTGGGGCCAGAACCAGCGCACCATTGATCCGGCCACAGTGGACTGGAATAAAGTCAGCGCCCGCAGATTCCCCTATCATCTGCGCCAGCCTCCAGGGCCCAATAACCCCCTGGGCAGGGTAAAATTCATGTTCCCCAACCCCCACAGCGTTTACCTGCACGATACTAACGACCACAGCCTGTTTCGCAAGGGAGAAAGAGGCTTCAGCTCCGGCTGCGTGAGGATTTCCCAGCCCATTGAGCTGCTCTATGAAATTTTCAGGGATCATCCGCGCATCACCCGCCAGTCTCTGGATGAGATCCTGGGCCAGGGCAAGGAAACCAGTATTACCCTCCATCAGCCCCTGAACGTCTATATTCAATACTGGACGGTATGGATTGACGAGAGCGGTCAGCCTGTTTACCGGAACGATATTTATGAACGAGACGCCCGGCTACTCAAGGCACTGAATGAATCATGGCTGAACAAACCACAGGAATAATCCGCTGCCTCACAGGCCTGCTTTTTATGCTGCTTTCCCAGGGGGCAACAGCGGCTACAGGCTATGACCCGAAGCGTCTTGGCTACACCATTCAGGTGGGCGCCTGGAAATCCGAATATGAAATCATGAGTTTTTTTGTGCTTCCGGAGCAGGAACTCAGCATCAGCATCCTGCTGCCCGACAAGCGCCAGGTCACCGGTTTCCGTATTAAGGAAGGCGACCGGACACAGGTGGTTGAGGGTAATGCCTGGAACTACAAGACCCCCAAGGGGGCGGGGCTGTATCCGTTACAGATCGACATCAATGACAACAAACCGGCACGCCTCAACATCTTTGTTATGCGGCCGGCTTCAGAAGTGCGTAACGGGGTTTTGAACGGCTACCGGATTGGCACCTATCCCAAAGAGCCCTATAAGAAACTGGATATCTATCTCCCACCGAAAGGCTTTGTGGAAGTCACCAAAAACAACCAGGACACCTGGCTTTCGCCCCACTATCAGCTGAAGCAGTTTGTGAGCAAACAGGGCGGCTCCTTTCCCCGCTATGTGGTAATGAAAACCCGGTTATTGAGGAAGCTCGAATTCCTTACCGAGGTGGTCAACAAAAAGGGTATAGCCACCAGTGGTTTCCATATCATGAGCGGTTACCGGACGCCTTACTACAACACCCTCATAAAAAACAAAATATGGTCCCGTCACCAGTGGGGCGGTGCAGCTGATATTTTTATTGATGAAAAGCCCAGAGATAATTACATGGACGACATTAACATGGACGGCAAGATCAATGTGGAAGATTCAAAATATCTGGCGTCATTGATTGAAGCGTATTTCAAAAACGCTGATTATCAGCCGTTTGTGGGGGGGCTTGGTATTTACAGGGCCAATCCCGCTCACGGGCCCTTTGTTCATGTGGACGTGAGAGGATTTCGCGCCCGCTGGTAAAACGGCTATACCCCACACTGCAGGGTATAGCCGCTGCCCGACCGGTTCTCTAGCAGCCTGGATCCGGCTCCTCAAACACCTGGACGGCGTTAAGCATTACCGTTTCCAGGAATCCTACTGTATCCGGATCTGCCATGAACTCCAGGGTAATGGTGCCGTCCGATGGCCTGATATTGTGAATATCGAAAAACCGGGAATAATTGGCCGAAGTCCCTTCTCTCAGCAGAAGATGACTTTCATCTATCTGATTAAAGTCGTTCCGGTAAGCGCGGGAACGATAACTTCTGGCACCGGAATATGCCGCCTGATTATCGTAAACCGCAATGTTGATCTTGCGTGCTTCCAGTATCGCCGGCGTGGATGCAAAGACCTTCACGTGATAGCAGCCGTTTTTCTGCAACCCGGAAAACTCAATGGCCGGAGGATTGGGATCAAACCAGCCTGGTGACTTCCAGTCAATCTTGAAGCCATCCAGCATGGCTTCAACCGGCATCAGGTTATCGGCTGCAGAAATGGACGCCTGCGCCGAAGGGTGGGCATGGGCCCTGGAAAAAAAGGAATCCACAACCCGCGCACTGACAACACCGTCCTGTGATGCGGTGGCAGGACCGGATTTGATACTGACAATGTTCATCCAGTATTCTCGGGTTGGCTGACCGTCGGATGCTTTTTTGCTGATAGACGCCTCTGTCCACATACGGTTCTGCACCACATCAGTGGTAACACCGATATCCAGGCCATATTTTACCGGCACATCATAATGTTCCCTGTCGCTCACCAGTTGATCCGATAACGCAGCCACATTGACTGCCGCATTTGCCACAACCCTGGCGTTGTTGCGGTAATTTTTCATACCAAAGGTGATATTGCAGTCAGAACCCCCGCAACCACCGGGCGCTGTCCGCGTAATTTCAGGGTTGGACAGCAATGGCAGCACCAGCATCTTGTCATTAAATCCGGCATTGTTGCAGTAATCACCGGCATCCAGGCCTCTCAGGCGGGTGTATTCCATGCATTGCGATGTTTCGGACAGCAAGGTTCCCCAGTACTCAAACCCACCAATGCGGTTAATACCGATGTCGCTGCGGTTATCAATCATCCGGGTGCCGGGAGCATAATCCGGATTCAGGGTGTCGGGCTGCACCACCATGATGCCAAGCAGTTTATTCAGTGAGAAATGCTGCGCGCCCATCAGGTGAGAAACTTCATGGGCAAAGGTATAGACAGGGGCAATGGCATCTTCCACGCTCACCCAGGCAAAGCCGTTTTCAGCACGGGTTACATTAATACCAACAGCTTCACCAATTCCCGTGGCACCTTCCGGCGGCCTGATAAGGAATACCACCAGGTCTGCCTCAATCACTTCTCTTATAGCATGTACCTTGTCCAGCAGCCCGTTATCCTCAAGACAATTAAGGTAGCTGCCCGCTGGCTGCGCCGCACAGGTTGCGTCATCGTTCCGGTTTTTCAGCAGCTTGATTTCACCATAAAGCCGCGCAAACATATCATTCCCATTGGGATGCATTGACTGGGACAGGGCGAATTCATCGTATTTATTACTGCTGTCGCGATCCACATGGTAGGTGGCTGCCAGATTGAAGTTGACCTTATCCGCAGAGATGCCGCTGTTTCTGTAAATTGTATTCAGCTCATCAAGCATAACCGTAATCAGCTTGCCAATGCCGTTATCAGGCGTATGCAACTGCGGTACAGGGCCACCCTGGCGGGTACAGGGGTGGATATACCCCAGCGTCCCGGCAGCCGCAATGGATTCTGACGCGCTGATCACATGGCCCGCAGGAGAGGTTTCGTTATGCTCGCTGAGGATATAGTCGCACCCGTCAGCATCGTTTGCAGAAATTTTTTCATCTGCCCAATCCATTGCATGCTGGTTATAAACCACCAGCACATCAATATCCGCCGCGAACACCGGAGACGCGGCCAAAAGTGATACCAGTAACGCCGCCCCTGCCTGGCGAGCGCTAACTATAAACTGTTTTCTAGTTTTCATTTTCATATCCCTGTTAATAATCCCTGTATGTCAGTACGCCGGGCGTTTATTCCGGAAGCAGATAGCCCGGTACGTTCACATTTCTTCCACCGAAAGCAGTGCGGCCTACGCACACCAGCCCAAGATCATCGGTGACACAGACTTCATGGGGGCTCAATGCCAGTCTGGAAGGATTGAGGAAAAACACATCCAGCGTTTCCACTTCCGGCGCTTCATCTGAAACCGCCTCGCTGTTCCAGCACTTGATTTCCTGATCAACGATGGCACAGGTTTCTTTCATGCTGATATCCAGGTCCAGTGCGTCGCGAATATTGCCGGGAACACCGTAGGGGATGTTCGGCGTTGTCTGATCACTCCAGCACTGCCAGCCATTGCCATCCTGAAGACAGATGCGACTGGATTCGGGACTGGCCACCAGGGCACGGATAGCCCCGGATATTTTCGGTACCGGATAATCCCTTGCAATACCCCGCTTCTGGGTGCACTTTATCCGTGTTTCGCTGGCGGCGCACACATGATTCAGCCCTGCCACCAGATAGCGTGGACTGGATAACTGCAATGCTTCTGACTGCCCGGCAATCTCGTCTCCCCAGCACACCACGCCGGTATCATCCAGCGCACAGGAGGATTCATGTCCCGCGGCCAGGGCATAGGGGTTGCTCAGATGCGGCACATCGGTTTGGGATGAATTATTATCACCCCAGCAGGAAACTTCGCGGTTCGTGAGCACGCAGTGATGGGAACTGCCCACTGCCACAACCGGCTCGCTGAATTCCTGTTTGAAAAAGTAGGATTGTTCGGGATTATCTTTATCGTAACCCCAGCAGCTGATGGACTCCCCATGGGAAGCACAGATCCGGTCCCAGCCGGCGGAAAGGTCGTTGGTTTGCTCATGCCCGCCGCAGGCCTGCAGAAGGCAGCTCGCAACAAGCAGCAGATAGAAATGGAAAGTATTTTTCATTACTTATTCCCTGTATTTGATTTATCAAAGTGTCAGTCCCTGTAGCGATAAACTGATCGCGATAATCTACTCACGAAAAATTACGCCGGATATGTTAACAGTCTCCTTGCATGACATGCTGATTCAGATTGAAGGTTGTCAGGTGCTGGCTGTTTTTGCAAAGCCACGGGCAGCTTAATGATTCAGAAAACCGATGGCCATAACCCATAAGGCTTATATACTGCCTGCATAAATTTATCAGGAGGTTAATGGAGTGATCGGTTTCTCAGCGATACTGAGCGATATTGATAGTCATACCCGCGTGATGGCAGACAGTATCAATGCCTGCCGGCGGGAAAACTCCGCAGCAATCACAGGCAATGACCAGTAATGCAGCAACCAGGCTAACAGAGCACAGCCACTGAGCAGCAATAACGACAAAAACACATTACCCCCCAGCGCCACCCACTGACTCGTGAGAATAAAAGGTGTTGCGCCGATCAGACACCCGCCGAAGCCCAGCAGCGATACCAGAAATGGCTGCCGCTCCCGCCGGTTGAGAGACGCATCGAACTTGACGGGGAAAATCACCGAGACAAACAGCCCTATGGAAACCACCAGAGGCACCAACACCAGAATACTGGCGGCACACAACAACCACCAGACCACGCTCAGCTCCGGCACCACAAAGCGCCAGTAAAACAGACTTACCAGAATACCGAACACCAGACTGAGCATTCCATGCACGCGGGCTTTGGACGCCATTATCTGCAAGGGAGTAACCGGTGCCCCCGTCAGCAGAAGCAAACCGCGGCCATCATAGGCAAAGGTGTTGTGGGTAAAGGTTAATAACAGTAACGCAGCGCCGTACAGGCCCACGCCACCCATCAGCCACAGTTGACTGATGGAGCCGAAAAAGTGAAAGATCAGCTCATTGGCCGATACCAGATGCAAGACAATAATCAGCACCAGCGGCACGGTCAGTAACAGACGCACCCGGGGATTACGCCATAGCTCAAAAGCTTCACGCCGGACCAGCAGGTTATTCACCGAACCATTGCCGGCAAAAATATTCCAGCGGTGTTCCTGGATGGCTTCAGTGGCTGCTTCCCGCTGATGGGAACCAATCAGCCGGTTTCTTGCTCCCACAAGCCCCAGCATGGCAAGTATCAGCATACCGCTAAGCTCCAGCAATGTTCTCGAAGGCCTGCCCTCCGCCAGGGCCAGCAACGCTTCTCCCAGGTAGCCCGGTGGCACTTTGGAAAAAGCCAGCGCCACATTGGCAAACTGTTCCAGCTGCAACGCGCCCTGAGCACCCAGGCCACCCCCCTGTTCATACAGCCAGCCAACGTCCACCGGTGGCAGCACAAGTCCCGTCAGTACCAGCAGCAATAATGCCAGGGTCAGGCTTTCGCCGTTGTTGCGGGTTCGCAGCAGATCCCTGAGCCAGTAAATACCCAGCTGACTCCAGGTGGCACACATGGCAATAAAAGCCAGCAGCAATATCACTGTCCAGAGTAGCGACCCCGGTGCATGACTGACCGCATATCCGGCACTGGCGCCAATGAGCGGCCCGAACATGAAACAACCTACCGGCCGGAACAGACCGGATATGACAGCCGCCGCCAGCAAGCGGGTTTCCGATATCGGCAGCGCCTGGTAACGATCCTTCTCGCTGCCATCCTCAACACCGGCTGACAGGATCGGCCATAACACCCACAGCATGGCTGTGACAAAGCACAAAAGATTCAGATAAAACTGGCTGACGGCCATTTCACCCGTCACTGCCGGGTGGGTCATGAACCAGTAAGCCAATGTACCCAGGGCGATACCCGGCAGATAAGCCATAACGGCCGCCAGGGACTGCAGCCAGCGGCCGGCTCCCCGCACCCGGTTCTGGGCCATGGCCATGCGCATTTTCCCGAGCAGCACGACATGGCGGGCAAACCAGGGTAATGGCGGGCGTGTATCCGCGTTACCCTGCTTCATGGGGATGGTTCCTGTTGATAGAACGATAACGAAGCCCGCTCGTTACCGGTTACC
>JAWVYU010000213.1:0-8978 GCA_033722575.1 Ketobacteraceae bacterium
ATTAATCAGTTGATATCTCAAATCAAAGGAAAGAAAATCAATGCGCTGGAGCATCCATTGCGTTGCCCGCCAGTCGGATAAGTACGTGGCAACGCCGAGACAGGTAATCAGCATACCAATTGTGAACGGGCGCAAAATCACGCGCCAAAAAGTTGAATTCATTCCTGTAAATGCTAAACCTATTGTAAAAGCCACGCCTAATCATAAGCTTAGCAGGGCAACACTCATCGCTCCGGGTTATTTTTTAACCCTTTTCCGACCACGAGTGAACAAACCTTTTTTATGAGCAGCAATTCGATCCAACTGACAGTCGACGGCGTAAAAAAGCTGGTTCCGTTCAATTCGTTATCCGACACTCACGTCAAGGATGCAATGAAGCGAGCCAAGGCTGTACGTGTGCCCGGTGGCAAAATGGTATTCAAACGTGGCCAAACCACCACCCAGCGATTTTATCTGCTGGAAGGCTCAGTGGATCTGTGTGACGCGGATTTCAACATCACGCCGGTGAAGGCCGGAGAACCTTACAGTATACATGCACTGGACCCCCACGCCCCACACAAAGTGTCCGCCGTCACCACCAGCGATTCGGTGCTGCTGGTGGTGGATCAGAAGCATCTGGATCTGGTGCTTACCTGGGATCAGGCGGGCAATTACCTGGTAGCCGATATCAATGACGAAGAAGACGACATGTCGGAGCGGGACTGGATGTCGCAGTTGCTGCAGTCCAACCTGTTCAGCCAGGTTCCTCCGGCGAATATCCAGCAACTTTTTGTGACCTTTGAGTCTATGTCCGCAGATGCCGGCGAGCTGATTATCGAACAGGGAGAAGTGGGCGACCTGTTTTACGTGATCGAAACCGGTATGGCTCAGGTCATCCGGCGCTCCCCCAGGGGCGAGGAAGAGATACTGGCCACCCTGGGCCCGGGGGATTTCTTTGGTGAGGAAGCCCTGATCAGCGATGCACCACGCAACGCCTCGGTGAGAATGACCCAGAACGGCAATCTGATGTTTCTGGAGAAAGACCAGTTCGGCAAGCTGTTGCGGGAGCCCGTGCTCCAGTACGTGTCCCAGGAAGAACTGCTGAAGCATCAGGAAAACGAACCGGTGGTGTTACTGGATATCCGCCTGCCTTCGGAATACGAGCATGATCACGAGGCCAACACCATCAACATTCCCCTGCCGGAGCTCAGGGAGAAGGTAGCCGAACTGGACAGCGCCTTCACCTATGCGATTGTGGGTGAATCCGGGCCACGCAGTGAGCTGGGGGCCTATTTGCTGAAGGAAGCGGGCCTTGAGGCGGTTATCGTTCAAAGCTAGCAGCATTCACGGTTAGAACGCTCCTGGCTATATACTTAGTTACCTATAAATAAAAAGCATAAGGATAGGTGAAGGCCTGTACATCCGGTATACTGGAACGTCTTCAACAAAAGGAACATGCACAGGGAGTCAGGGTTAGTCATCGTGGGATCTTATCACAGTCATGCATACCCCTCTGCGCCCCCGGCGCAACCGCAAACCGGAACCGCAAGGCTTCCGGGGGCTATGCTGTTGCTGTTTTGCCTGGCGGTTATCGCCTGCCTTCTTCCCCGCCCGGCTCTGGCATCCCCGGTAGTCCTGGACAGTAAAACCTTCCATCTGAACATTACCAACAGGCTCCAGTATCTGGAAGACCCTACCCGCCTGCTGAAAGCAGAAGATCTGATGCTGCCGCAGATCAGCAAGCAGTTTACCCATGCCCACAGTCAGATCATCCGTTTCGGCTTCACGGACAATATGATCTGGACACGGATGCAGGTTCGCAACGCGCTGGACCACCCCGTAACAGCCATGCTGTACACGGACCGTCCCAATGTAGAACGCATTGAGCTGTTCGAAATCCGCCCAAAGGAAGTGGTTTTCCTGGGCAAGTCCGGCAGCGGCTTTGAAACAGCGGAGAAGCCCGTGGACAGCCGGAACCCGGCGTTTCGTATTCAGCTGGCAGCTGGCGAAGAGAAAACCCTGATCGCCAGAATGGCCTCCTCCCATTTTCTGCACACCGCTTTCAAACTGGCGGACCCGGTTTCCTACGGCGAGGAAACCGGCCGTTTCCAGTTATGGGTGGGCACCGGGCTGGGGATACTGGCAGGCTTTCTCTGCTATGCCCTGTTCATGGGGCTGAGAGACTGGGCAGCGGACTACCTCAAATTCGCCCTGTATTTGGGCAGTGCAGCCCTGTACATGCTTACCCAGACCGGCTTTATCGGCGTTGAATGGCTGAATTTGCCTGGTGCCCACCCCAAACTGGAGGCCATTACCATGGCGCTGGTGGTGGCCAGCACCTGCTATTTTGAGCGCGCGTTTCTGAATCTGGAGGCTCATAACCCCTTTCTCAATCTGGTGCTCAGAGTCATTGGCATACTGTCGCTGGCACTGGTATTGGCCAGCCCCCTGCTGAGCAACAGCCTGAGTCTTCAGACCAGCCTGCTACTGGCGATCATCAGCACGCCCTTTACCCTGTTTGCGATTTTTTCCCGCTGGATAAACGGCTTCAAGCCCGCCCGGTATTACCTGATTTCCCGCGTGCTGCTGGTGCTCATTGCCGGCTTCGGAGCCCAGACCATTTACGGAGCTCTGCCCACCAACATTACCCTGAGCTGGCTGCTCCTGTTCGGCCTGGTACTGGACGCCGTGCTCCTTACCTGTGCCCTGGCGGATCATCACCGAGATAACGCCCGCAGCGAAACCGAGCGTCAGCAGCAAATCGCCATTGCGGAAGCCGTAACCCGCACCAAAAGTGAGTTTCTGGCCCAGCTCAGCCACGAAATCCGCACTCCCATGAACGGCATCCTGGGCATGACCGAACTGCTGAGCGGCTCCCCTTTGTCACCCACCCAGCAGGACTACCTGAAAACCATTTCCACCTCCGGAAATCACCTGCTCAAGATCCTGGATGACGTGCTGGATTACTCGAAAATCGAAGCGGGTAAAATGGCCATTGATATCACCACCTTTGACCTGTCCCACCTGCTCACAGAGTGTATCGAGCTGTTCAAGGGTCGCATTGAGGAAAAGCAGCTTGAGCTTATTACCCACATTGACGGTGATGTACCCCATCAGGTCAAGGGCGACCCCATGCGGATTCGCCAGATCCTCACCAATCTGATCTCCAACGCGGTCAAGTACACCGATCACGGGGAGATCATTATCAATATCGCCAATGACAACCGTCACACCCCCGCCCATATCTGCTTTGAAGTCAGCGACACGGGTATAGGGATTCCCCCGGATCAGCTCAAAAGCCTGTTCAAGCCCGACCGCCCTATTGACCCCACAGAAAGCAAAGGACTGGGCCTGGCCATTTCCGAACGCCTGGTAAAAATGATGGATGGCGAAATCGGTGCTGAAAGCCAGCAGGGCCGCGGCAGCAAGTTCTGGTTTTCCCTGCCCCTGGAAGCCGTTGAGGAAGAGGAACGCACCCCCATACTCACGGAAAAGCTGCTGGGACTGCGCCTGCTGGTGGTGGACGACAACGCGTCCTGCCGCCTGGTGATCCAGCAGCAGGCCAACAGCTGGGGAATGCAGGTAAGCACCGCAGTGAACGGCAAACAGGCCCTGGCGATGTTGCGGACCCAGGCCAACCTGGAGGAGCCATTCGATATCGTTATTCTGGATCACGAAATGCCGGGCATGAACGGCCTGGAACTGGCTGCCCGTATCAAGGAAGACCCCCTGATCAACAATAATCTGCTGGTAATCATGCTGACCGGGCTGGGAGTGGCACCCAGCTCAGCGGCCGCCCGTAACGCCGGCGTCCGCAAGGTAATTACCAAGCCGGTCACCGGCCGCATGCTGAAGATCACCCTGGCGGAAGAACTGGGCCACCTGCACAAGATCGAACAGGAACATGGCTCCCAGGATGGAAAGGCCGCCCCCCTGCCGAGCCGCCTGTCCATACTGGTAGCCGAAGATCATTATCTCAGCCAGAAAGTGATCAAGGGGATGCTGGCCAGACTGGGGCTGGAGTGCGACACCGTCAATAACGGCAACGATGCCGTGCTAGCCGCCCGCCAGAAGAATTACAGCCTGATCCTGATGGACTGCGAAATGCCCGATGTCAACGGCTTCGAGGCCACCCGCCAGATCCGCCGCTGGGAACAGGCCAACAACCGTCCGGAAGTTCCCATTATCGCTCTGACCGCCCACATCATGGACGAACACAAGGAACGAAGCCTGGAAAGCGGCATGAACGCCCACCTGTCAAAACCCATTGAACTCTCGGAATTACGGGATACCATCCTGCGCTGGACCAAGCCCTCTCCCGACAAGGTAAGCCACATCAAGAACGGCCTGAGGGCTTAAGGTCCGGGGCACAGGCATGCATCTAGGGCTTAGGCAAAGCGGATTTACGGAACGCCTGAGGGCTCACCCCACGCCAGCGCCTGAAGGCACGACTGAAAGAACTCTGCTCCGAAAACCCCAGCAAAAACGCAATGTCCAGCAATGAGGCAGCGTCATCTGCCAGGTAGGCACAGGCCAGCTGTTCCCTGACTTCATCCACCACCGCCTTGAAGGGGAGACCGGCATCTTTCAGGCGGTTCTGAAGCGACCTGACCGTCAGTCCCAGGGCTGTGGCAACGCCCTCCAGGGAAGGCTCCCCATCCGGTAAAGAACGGGCAACCTCAGCCCGCACTTCATTCACCAGATTGAGGCGACTGTCGAACTTCTCCAGCCGGTCAATGGCCTGATGATCCATCAGCTGATTCAATCCGGGATCCGCACTCACAATGGGTGCTTCCAGGTTCTCAGGCGAGAGCGTTACCCCGGTCCAGCTGGCATTGAAATGCACCGGGCAGCCAAACACCGCCTCATAGCGGCCATAATCACCCACCAGTTCATGATCAAAGTATACCCCAAGAGGTCGCACACTATCGGCCACCAGCACCCTGCCAAAGGTTACCCAGCCCGCGATAGCAGCTTCTTTCACGTAGCGGGCCCACGGCCCTTCAAAAGGGCAGCGCCACGTCAGTCTGACGGGATCGCTTTTAATCATGGCGGTGGAACCCAGCTTACCCGCCAGCTGCTCATAGCGAATCAGCCGCTCAATGGCTTCACCTATGGTATTGCTGCTCAGTACGGCATACCCCAGAACGTGATAGGAGCGAGCCTGCACCGACGCACCGATTTCCAGTCCCAGCGCGCTGTCGCCGGTTTCCTGCAACAGCGCCAGAAAAAAACCACCAACCCGGTAAAACGGAATCAGATATTCGGGATCATTCAGTTGCCGGGTTTCAATGCCCGCCTGGACCAGCAGCCGGTCCATGTCCAGCTGCTGATAACGCACCTTTAACGACGGTAGCACCGACTGCAGATACGCAGCGGACAAGCTGGCAGAAGAGCGGGTGTATTGGGGGTCAATGGCAGGCATAGTCTACGGACCATCAATTGGCGCTGACAGTGCGCTCTTGCGCCCAGGCCCGCAGCTGGGCCATTTTTTCCGCCATCACCACCGACAGCGGGCTGGTATTGGCCAGCTCATCCAGAATATGCTCTGTGTTCAGATCACATTCCATGGCATGACAGGCGTACAGGCCCGCCACAACCGCCTGTTCAATTTCCGCACCGGAAAAGCCGTCGCTGGCCAGCGCAAGGCGCTCCAGATCAAAGCCGTCCGGATCGATGTAGCGCTTTTTCAGGTGAATGGAAAAAATCATTTGCCGGATCTCGAAATCCGGCAAATCCACAAAAAAGATTTCATCCATGCGACCCTTGCGCACAAGTTCCGGCGGCAGCCGGCTGATATCGTTGGACGTCGCCACTATAAATACCCGCGTTTTGCGTTCCGCCATCCAGGTCAGCAGCGTTCCCAGGATCCGCTTGGACGTACCGTTGTCATTGCCATCGACACTCAGCCCCTTTTCTATTTCATCCATCCATAACACGCAGGGTTCCATCATATCCGCCAGCTTCAGGGCTTCCCGCAGGTTCTTTTCGGTTTCACCGATAAATTTATTAAACAGGGCACCAAAATCCAGGCGCAAGAGGGGTACCTGCCAGCAGCCCGCCACCGCTTTTGCCGCCAGGCTTTTACCGCCACCCTGAATGCCCAGCAGCATGATGCCCTTGGGCCGGTCCCTGCCACTGTTTTCCCCGCTATCCCCGAGAAACGCACCACGCCGTTGCTGCAGCCAGTCCTTGAGGCGGGATAGCCCACCCACATCAGCAAAATCGGCCGTGTCGTATTCAAAACTCAGCACACCGTCCATGTCCATCAGCTGAAATTTGGCTTTGTTCAGATTAGGCAAATCATCTTCCGTAATGGCGCCATCATCCAAAATGGCGCCCCGCGCAAGCCGCCGGGCATCAGAATAGGTAAGGCCCCGCAGATTGCCCACCAGGGCGTTGAGTGTTCTGGAATCTGTTTTTACCTTCTGTCCACGGTTCTGCGCCGACCAGTGTGCAGCTTCCTCCCGCACCATACTCAACAGCTGCTGATCATTGGGTAAACTTAACTCCATCTGAGCACTGTAACGCTTCACCTCCGCAGGAATATTGATGGCGTGACTGATCAGCACCAGCGTGTGGGGAACCCGGTCGTGGCGCATGGCAATTTCTTTCATCAGGCGCACGTTCTTGGGGTTATCCTCTAAAAAAGGATGGGCGTCGCACAGAATATAGATGCCCGCCCGCTCCGTGGACTTGATCTGGCCCAGGGCATCATGAAGTTCCGCCGTCAGCCGCTGTGGAACCCCATGCTCCAGGTCAATACGCTGCAGCCCTTCGGTAACAGACCAGGAGAACACCGGCTTGCCCACACTGAAGCCGGCCCGACACACCAGATCAAGCGCGCGCGGTTCTTCATGGGTTTCAATCACCAGAATGGGCAAACGTGAACCCAGCATTAATTCCAGATCATGCATATCAGGCATACAGCGATTCCTTTTTCCTGAGGCTTACAAAGAGTATAATCCCTGTTTCAGCATAGCCGAAGGTCAGTCTCCATGAATCGCCGCACCACTCACCGCAGAAAAACCGTGCAACAGCGCCAGCATTCTCTGGTGGACCGGCTGATCAAGCACACTGACAATGCCCTGCGTACGATTGCCGGCACCCATGGTGAACTGCCGCGGGAACATCCCGCACATGACGTGTCACCACCGGCGCTTTCGGAAAAAGAACGCCGCCACGTGGCGGGATTGATGCGCATCAATCACACCGGTGAAGTCTGCGCTCAGGCACTTTATGCCGGCCAGGCCGTAACAGCCCGTCTGCCACGGGTACGCAAAGCCATGGAACATGCCGCAAAGGAAGAAGAGGAACATTTATGGTGGTGCGAAACCCGCTTGCAGGAACTGGATGCGCACACCAGTATTTTTAATCCGGCCTGGTATGCCATGTCATTCGGGATTGGTGCCGCTGCCGGATTTGCCGGCGATCGCTGGAGCCTGGGATTTGTGGAGGAAACCGAGATCCAGGTATGCGAACATATCAACAAGCACATTGCGAACCTGCCGGCGCAGGATGAACGCACCCGCAAAATTCTTAATCAAATGCATGACGATGAAGCCAGACATGCTGCCATGGCGAAAAAAGCCGGCGCATCGGAATTGCCAAAACCGGTCAAAAAACTGATGACATTCATGTCTAAAGTGATGACAAAAACAACGTATCATTTGTAAGGAACGCCCTTAGGCGAATAAACCCACAAATTCCGAAAAAATAGTTTTCTGATTACTTGCTAATCAATCTTTGAGGCGCTATAAACTCAGTAGCCAATCGGAGTTTTTCAATAAAAAGGAAAAACGTTCATACAATGAACATGATCGATTCAACAGTTGAGCTAGAATACTGTTTCAAGCTCAAAGGTAGTCGGGTAACGATTACCATCCTTGAACTCTACGATTACGACTATCAACGTTTCACCGACCAACTCGCCGAAACCGTACAATCCGCTCCCGACTTTTTTAAACAGACGCCAGTCATTCTGAGCCTGGAAAAGTTTCAGGGCGAAGGTTTTATTGATTTCATTGAAATCGGCGAGCTGTGCAGGGAATACGGCCTGGTGCCGGTGGCCATTCGCGGCGGCAGTGAAGAACAGATCATATCTGCCAATGTGGCGGGCCTGCCGCAGTTACCCGCCGGCAAGGAACGGGCCGAACCGGTTCCGGAAAGCCCTGCCCCGGGGAACAGCAAAGCAGAGCCCGCTGATAACGGTGGTGGCGAAACCCGCCTGATCACAACACCGGTCAGATCCGGCCAGCAGATTTACGCCGCCGACGGCGATCTGATTATTGTGGCACCGGTCAGCGCAGGTGCCGAAATTCTTGCCAGTGGCAACATTCATGTTTACGGTCCTTTGCGTGGCCGTGCCCTGGCTGGTGTCAACGGCAACAGTGAAGCCCGTGTTTTCTGTCAGTGCCTGGAAGCAGAACTGATTTCCATTGCGGGCAGTTACAAGGTGAATGAAGATCTGCGGGAAACTCACTGGAAAAGCGCGGTGCAGGCACGATTAGAGAATGACCAACTGGTGATTGAGCCGCTGTCATAACGTCAAAACACAGTTTCAGTCAGGCGAAGGAATCGCCAATATCAACGCAGCTAATGTAGTAATCAACGAAGAGGATAAAGCCTTGGCAGAGATAATCGTCGTCACCTCCGGCAAGGGAGGGGTAGGTAAAACAACGACCAGCGCAGCAATCGGCACTGGACTCGCACTTAAAGGCAAGAAAACCGTTATCATCGATTTTGATGTGGGCTTGCGTAACCTGGATCTGATCATGGGCTGCGAGCGTCGCGTGGTATACGACCTGATCAACGTCGTCCATGGAGAAGCCAATCTGAATCAGGCCCTGATCAAGGACAAGCGGGTACCCAACCTGTCGATTCTGCCGGCGTCGCAAACCCGGGACAAAGATGCACTGACCATCGACGGCGTGCAGAGAGTCCTCGATGACCTGAAAAAAACCTATGACTATATCGTGTGCGACTCCCCGGCAGGTATC
>JAWVYU010000214.1:0-8964 GCA_033722575.1 Ketobacteraceae bacterium
TCTGCGGGTTTCTACGGCGGTCTGTGGGGTTCTTCCGGTGATTCTTCCGGCGGTACTGAGTACGACATCTTTGTCGGTTTCGGTGGTGAAGCGGGTGATTTCTCTTACGATATCAGCGTATGGAACTACATGTATCCTTCTTCTGAAGAAGAAGATAACATCCTTGATGATTTTGGTGGTCTTTCTGAGCTGATTATATCTGTCGGTTTCGGACCGGTTTCTTTCACCTACTATGACAACATTGCAGGCTCAACCGGCTATGAGTACTACACCCTGGGTGCAAGCGCTGGTTCGTTCTCTGCCACATTCGGATATGCCGATCCGGAAGAAGAGGAAGGTCAGACTTTTGATGATGACTACATGCACCTCGACCTGGGCTATGCCTACAACGATAATCTGAGCTTCACTCTGAGTCAGGTTGTTGATTCGGACGAAGAAGCGGATATCGATGAAGACCTGAAATTCGTCGTATCTTACTCTCTGCCAATCGAGTAACAGATACTCTTTCAACTCCACTCTCCGGAGTTCTGAATTGGGCGCGTGTATCGCGCCCATTTTTTGTTCTATAGACCTATAAGTCCATTGCCAATCAATATCTTCAGCCCTTTTCTTCAAAAAACTGTGATTTTTTGATGCAACTCACCAAAACGGTGCTACTTTTTTTAGGGAACTAAATCATTTTTTAGTAGCTTTTGGCAGAGGTGCTCTCTGCTAGAACAACAACAATTGCTGATCGTCCTCCGGGGGTTGAGATCTATGAAAGCTAATCGCGCAAACTTTGTCCGTAGTTCTATGTTGGGAGTGGCTGCTGCCGGTTGTATGGTTGCCATGCCCGCGGCTGCCGAAGATATCAATGTGTCTGCATCGGTGGCTATTTCAAATATGTACCTGTTCCGTGGCGCAGATCTGGGTACCGGAGACGGCATGATTTCCGGTGATCTTATTGTCAGTTCCGCCGGATTCTACGGTGGGGTCTGGGCTGCCAGCGGCGACAGCTCCGCAGGAACAGAATATGACCTGTTTGTTGGCTATGGTGCAGAGTTTGATGGCGTTTCAGTGGATGTGGGTGCGGTGAACTACATGTACCCCAACGATGATGCCAACGACACCTTTGGCTCTTTCTCAGAGGTATATCTGACGGTGGGCTTTATGGGCGCAGGCTTTGAATACTGGGACAACGTGGCGGGAGACAACGGCTTTGAATATTATGTGCTGAGCTATGGCTACGATAAATATTCCGTGGTGTTGGGCATGGCCGATGTAGAGGAACCAGACAGCGGCACCGGCTTGTCCACCAATCCGAACTCGGCCAGCTATGCAGGTAATGTGGGCGTGGATTACACCCACCTGGACATCACTTACCAGTACAATGACAACCTGTCCTTCACTCTGAGTAAAGTGGTGGCTCAGGATGAAATCAAAGTGGGTGGCGTCACGTTCGACAAAAACCAGGAAGATGACCTGTACTTTGTGCTGAACTATTCCCTTCCTATTGATACCAAGTAATCATCGGTTTCCTCGCACAGAAAAGCCCGCAAATGCGGGCTTTTCTGTTTAATCCAGCAGACTTTTGATATTCGCCAGATGAGCCCTGCCCAGTGCTCGCTTCTCTTCCTGGCTTTTCTGTGATCCGGGTTTGCCCTCCCAGACCAGGTCATCAACAGGCAGCTCCTCAAGAAACCGGCTGGGTGTGGTTTCGAATTCGTCCCCGTACTGCTTTCGCTTTCCCGCCAGGGTCATGGTCAGTTCCCGCTGGGCGCGGGTTATGCCCACGTACATCAAACGGCGCTCTTCCTCTATGTTATCTTCTTCAATGCTGTTGCGATGGGGCAGAATTTCTTCCTCAAGGCCCATCATGAACACATAGGGAAACTCCAGGCCCTTTGATGCATGCAGTGTCATCAGTTGTACTTTGTCAGTCTCGTCCTCTTCCTGCTGTTGCTCCAGCAGATCCATCAGCACCAGTTTGCCGATCACCGTTTCCACATCGGCATTCGGGTCCTTGTTCAGCATGCTTTCAATGGAATTGAACAGCTGATACACGTTTTCCATGCGTTTCTCCGCTACCTTGGGCGAACTGGATTGTTCCAGCAGCCAGGTTTCGTAATCTATGTCCCGGAGCATCTGGCGCAATACCCCCATGGCATCGGGTTCCCGCTCCACGCCTTCGCGGATTTCCTCTATCCAGCCGGAAAAGCGTTGCAGGCAGGCATACTGCTTCAGCTTCAGGATGCTTTCCAGGCCCATTTCCGTGCAGGCCGCAAACAGACTGACGCCGCGCTCGCTGGCATAGTTACCCAGTTTTTCCAGGGTGCTGGGACCAATTTCCCGCCGCGGCGTGTTCACAATCCGCAGAAACGCATTATCGTCGTCCGGATTAATCAGCAGGCGCAGGTAGGCCATAATGTCTTTGATCTCTGTGCGCGCAAAAAATGACTGCCCGCCGCTCACTTTGTAGGGAATCTGATAGGCCTGCAGCTTGACTTCCAGCAGCCGCGCCTGGTGGTTGCCCCGGTAAAGCACAGCAAATTCCTTGAAATGGCGGCCCTTCTGGATTTTCTGGTTAATAATTTCCTGGGCCACCCGCTCCGCCTCCAGATCTTCGTTGCGACAACGCACTATGCGTATCTCGGGGCCAAAGCCGTGCTCACTCCAGAGCTGTTTCTCAAACACGTGGGGGTTATTGGCAATCACCTGGTTGGCCGCCTTGAGGATTCTGCCCGTGGAGCGGTAATTCTGTTCCAGTTTGATCACGCGGAGCTTCGGATAGTCCTGTGCCAGCTGGGCAAGGTTTTCCGGCCTGGCGCCGCGCCACGCGTAAATGGACTGGTCATCATCACCAACTACGGTGAAGGCTGCACGCTTGCCCACCAGCAGTTTTACCAGCAGATATTGTGATGTGTTGGTGTCCTGATATTCATCCACCAGCATATAACGAACCCGGTGCTGCCATTTTTCCCGGGTTTCCTCGTCGTCACGAAGCAACAGGGTGGGCAGCAGTATCAGATCATCAAAATCCACCGCGTTATAGGCCCGCAGGCAGCGATTGTATTCTTCATAGACGTACGCGGCGCGGGTCTCCATGTCATTTTCCGCCCGTGACAGCGCCACCGACGGCGACACCAGGTCATTTTTCCAGTTGGATATGGTGTGCTGGATAAGGCCAACGTCTTCGCCCGCCAGGGCCCGCTCCTTGTGGGTCAGTTCGGTGATCAGGGTTTTACTGTCCTGATCATCGAAAATGGAAAAGCCGGATTTCAGGCCCAGCTTTTTATGCTCCTTGCGGATCATGTTCAGGCCCAGGTTATGGAAAGTGGACACCGTCAGGCCCTTGGCCTCCTTGCCCTTCACCAGCTGGGTCACCCGTTCCTTCATTTCCCGTGACGCTTTGTTGGTGAAGGTCACCGCCACTATCCGGTTGGCCGGAATTTCCACTTTCTGAATCAGGTAGGCGATCTTGCGGGTGATGACGCTGGTTTTGCCGGAGCCGGCGCCGGCCAGCACCAGCAGGGGTCCATCAATATAGGTGACGGCCTCGGCTTGTCGGGGATTCAGTCGATTCACGGGTACTGCAGTCTCTTGAAACGGGGCGACCATTGTACCTTTATCACCGGTTAATGTTAGCCTCAGTTACAAATGTGTCTTTGGGGTCACTTGACTAAAGAGTCTAATAATTTAATCATTTTCGCCATTCAAAAGCCGCGAGAAGCAACGACATAATGCGGTATATAACAGACAAACAGGGGGGAGCACAGTGAGCAAGGACTTACTTAGTGTTAAGGGGAAAATCATCCTCGTGACGGGGGCATCCAGTGGCTTTGGCCATTACTTTGCGGAGGAGCTGGCCGCCAGGGGAGCCCACGTGGTGGCAGTGGCCCGCCGCAGGGAGAGGCTGGACGCCCTGGTGGACCGCATCGAAACCGATGGGGGTAAATGCCTGGGGATTGCCATGGATGTGGCTGACAGCACCAGTGTTACTGCCGGCCTTGATGAGATGGAAGAAAAGCTGGGGCTGCCCAATGTGATCATTAACAATGCGGGTGTTGGTTGTGATGCACCCTTTCTGCAACTCACCGAAGAAGACTGGGACAACACCCTCAATACCAACCTTAAAGGCGCTTTTCTGCTTTCCCAGTTTGCCATCAAGCGCATTGTGGAGCGGGGCGACGGCGCGGCTGTTATCAATATTGCGTCCATTCTGGGGGAGAGGGTGGCAGGCAATGTGGCACCCTATGCAGTGTCCAAGGCCGGACTCATTCAGCTCACCAAGGCCATGGCACTGGAGCTGGCCCGCTATCAGATCCGGGTTAACGCCATTGCGCCGGGGTATGTTGAGACTGACATAAACCGGCATTTCTTCGAAACCGAGCTGGGGGCCCGCATGATCAAGAAAATTCCCCAGCGCGAACTGGGTCAGGTGGAAGACCTGCTGGGTCCTTTGCTGTTGCTGGCGTCCGATGCATCCCGCTATATGACCGGTTCGGTAATCGCTGTGGATGGCGGTCACCTGGTGAATTCCCTGTAAATCTTTTTCCGACCAAGGAAGTGCTATGGATTTTACCCTGAGCAATGACATTGAAGCTGCGCGCCAGCAGGTGCGCGACTTTGTTGATACCCATGTTCTTCCGCTGGAGCAGGATAGAGCCAATTTTGATGATCATGAGAACCTGAGAGAGGAAGTGGTTGCACAGCTGCGCAGCAAGGCAAAAGAACAAAATCTGTGGGGTTTTCAGCTGCCCAAAGCGCGTGGTGGCCGTGAGCTGGGGGTGGTGGGTATGGCTGCATTGTATGAGGAAGCGGCGCGTTCGCCCTTTGGTCCGCTGGCCTTTAATTGTGCCCCGCCGGATGACGGCAACATGATTCTGCTGAACAAGATACTGAAAACCGATGAGCAGAAAGACCGCTGGCTGCAGCCTATTATTGATGGCAAGGTACGTTCTGCCTTTGCCATGACGGAACCCCGGGGCGGTTGCGGATCGGATCCGTCACTGACCTATACCCAGGCGGAAAAACAGGGCGATAAATGGATCATTCATGGCCGCAAATGGTTTATTACCGGTGCCGAGGGTGCCCAGACTTTTATTCTGGTGGCGCGTACCAGTGACGATGAGCGCAAAGGTTTAACTGCGTTTCTGTTTGATGCAGACCAGCCAGGCTGGAAGATCGAGCGCCGCATTCCCATTATGGGCCCGGAAGAACACGGTGGTCACTGCGAGCTGGTGTTTGATGGCCTCGAAATTCCCGATGAAAACCGACTGCTTGAAATTGGCGATGGCCTTAAAGTAACCCAGATACGTTTGGGCACTGCCCGTTTAACCCACTGCATGCGGTGGCTGGGACTAGCCAAACGCTGCATGGATATCGCAGGAGACTATGTGCAGAACCGCATGAGTTTCGGTGAAACCCTTTCCGAACACGAAGGTGTGCAGTGGATGATGGGTGAAGTGGCGAAGGAAATCCATGTGGGGCGGCTCCTGACCATGAATGCGGCCTGGAAACTGGACCAGGGAGATTTCGCCCGCAAGGAAATTTCCATGGCAAAAATTCATGTGGCTGACACATTGCATAAAGCCGCAGACACCGCCATTCAGCTCTGCGGTGCCAAAGGATATTCAAAGGATACTTTATTGGAATGGATATATCGTTATGCGCGTCAGGCCAGGCTGGTGGATGGCGCGTCGGAAATTCACAAAATGGTGCTGTCGCGTTTTTATCTCCAGGAGCGTAACGACTTTTTTCAATGGGGTGTCTAGAACATAGCACACAGCAGGTTAAGGAAACTGAGAGCAATGACAAAAAAGTATTATCTGGGATTTAAAGCTTCCCCGGGCCTGGTGGAAAATGCGGAAAAGCTGCTGGCCAACCGCGATGCAGGGCACCCTGAACCCTATGCGCCCACCATGCACGAACTGGTCAGGTATTTTGTTCCCGAACTGCTGGATGCCTTCTTGCTGCAGACAGCTGATGCGGTGGGCCTGTCCCAGCGTGCCTCCAGAATTGTTCACAGCGCGTCGGATACTATCGCCAAAGCCGCCACCGCCCTGGTGGGAAAGTTGCTGGCTAAACGCAGCAATGAGGAGCTGGCTGGCCTGGTGGAATTTGTGGATGATACGTTTTTGCGGGCCGAAATCTGTTCCAACAACGCAGATTCCTGTGGTTGCGAAATGCCAAAGAAAATGTACGATGATATCAAGCGGCTGATGCAGGAAATCCGTGATGGCAATGCGGAACAGCACCGGCCCGAGATTAACGCGGTGATGCTGAAAACAGTGGACGTGGTGCTGGAAGGCTTTATGATTCGTGCCATCAGTCTGCTGAAAATCAACTTTGTTCTGCGCAAGGTGAGCGATGCGGCCATTGTCACCTGTCGTGGCGCAGGACACATGGTGGTGAACAAGGTATTCAAGAATCTCGATGAGGAGCAGCTTCGGCGTCTGGCGGACTACTTTGATGATTTGTTGCTGGAAGCGGATCGCTGAGCCGGAAGGCTATGGACTATGAAAATTTTCAGCTGCACCAAGTGTGGCAACCTGCTCTATTTTGAAAACGTAACCTGCACACAATGTGGTGCCAGCCTTGGTTTTTTACCTGATAGCATGAGGCTGACTGCCCTTGAGTCTGCGGGCGGCAACGAATGGCAGGCCAGCGGCACTGAGCAACGTTATCGTATGTGTGCGAATTACTCGCGGCATGCTGTCTGTAACTGGATGGTGAAGGCCGGCACGGATCTTGATTTTTGTGAAGCCTGTTCTCTGAACAGAACCATACCGGATCTGAGTGTCGAAAAACACCGTAAGCTGTGGCGAACGCTGGAAACCGAGAAGCGCCGTCTGATTTACTCGCTGTTAAACTTTGATTTACCGGTGGTTTCCCGAAAACAGGACCCGGCGGGGCTTGCGTTCGATTTCCTCGCAGATGAACCCGCCAGGTTCAGTGAGCGCGGCCGGGTCATGACGGGGCACAATCAGGGGCTGATCACTATTAATATCGCAGAAGCAGATCCCGCTGAGCGTGAGCGAATGCGCAACCAGATGGCGGAGGCCTACCGTACTATTCTGGGACATTTTCGCCATGAGTCCGGCCATTATTACTGGGACCGGCTGATCCGCGATACCGACCGGCTGCAGCCTTTCCGCGACCTGTTTGGTGACGACAGAATCGATTATTCAAAATCACTGGAGAAACATTATCATGATGGTCCTCCTGCCGACTGGCAGCAGCGCTTTGTCAGTGCCTACGCCAGTAGCCACCCCTGGGAAGACTGGGCCGAAAGCTGGGCCCATTACCTGCACATGGTTGATACGCTGGAAACGGCTTATCAATATGGCCTGGCGATTCGCCCCGTTGTCGTCAGTGCTAATGCGCGCTCAGCAGAGCATGATTTCAATGCTTATGGTGAAAGGGACTTTGAAGTTCTGATAGAGCATTGGTTTCCTTTGACTTTCGCTCTGAACAGCCTTAATCGCAGTATGGGCCACCGGCACGCCTATCCGTTTGTGCTGGCACCGGCTGCCATTGACAAGCTGCGGTTTGTTCATCGTGTGATTTGGGAAACGGTCCAGCATCAGCGCTGAACCGCCCGCTGGTCACTGATTGATCGCGATTTCGTTGCTTTGCACCTTGATGTTGACTATTCTGTGGCTGTAGCTACTTTTTTGCACGGGCAGGAATGAGTGAAAACAGCCAGCCTCGTCATGACACTATGGGCCTTTGCTTTTTCAGTGTGTGCTTTCAGCGCACGCGCGGAGGGGAGTGTTGCAGCAAGCGAGGGCGTTCAGCCTGAAAGTGGCGAAGGGAATAACGGCCAGCATGCCGTCTTGCTGCTCTCCTCTTATCACCCCGGTTTCCCAACATTTTTTGATCAGGTTGAAGGCGTGCAATCGGTGCTGAATACGCCGGCAATTCAACTCGATATCGAGTTTATGGATTCCAAGCGATTTAACCGTCGCCAACTGAATGACATTTTTTACGCCAACCTGAAACGAAAGCTCAATCGATTACCGGGCTATGATCTGATTATTGCTGCTGATGACGCAGCAACCCACTTTGCCGTAGAGCATCAGAGTGAGCTTTTTAACGATGCACCCATCGTTTTTTTTGGTGTCAATGACATGGCTTATGCTAAAAGCCTGGCCGGGCGTCCGAACGTGACCGGTATTATGGAACGAGCTGCCATAAAAGAAACCGTGGAGTTGATAAATAGTTTATTCCGGCAACATGAAGTTGTGGTTATTACCGATGGCAGCTTTACCGCAAACTCCGATACTAAACGATTCAAAGAAGAAATGGCGGCGATGGGGTTCGACAGATTCCGAGTGGTTTCCCTGGAAGAACTCAGCTTCGAGGAAATGTTCTCCGAGATCAGGAACCTTCCTTCGAATTCCGGCATTCTGCTGATTTCACTCTTTCGGGATCGTGCCGGTGAAGTCCGGGAGTTCAAGCGTACGCTCAGAGATATAAGGCGGGCCACCACTGTCCCGATTTTCCACCTTTGGTATCACGGCCTGGGTGAGGGCGTACTTGGTGGCAAACTGCTATCCCACAGAACCCAGGCAGAGGCCGCCGCAAAGATAGGCCTGAAAATTCTGAAAGGCGAGAATGATCAACAGCCATGGGACATTATGGATACGCCTACGGAATATGTTTTTGATTACAATGAATTGAGTCGCCACAAAATAGCTCTCGATCGGTTGCCTGAGGAAGCGATTATCGTGAATGCGCCTGATCCATTGTTGCAGCGTTATCGCAGTTACTTCCTGGGTTTTGCAGTTTTTGTGCTGCTGCTTGGCGTTGTTATTGTTGTGCTGATGCTTAATATACGCGCCAGGCGCCGGCATGAAGAGGAGGTAACCCGGCTCAACGAGGAACTGGAGGAAAAAGTATCAGAACGCACGGCTGCTCTCAGGGAGGCGCATTTTGAGGTGGCCAAGGTGCTGCGCTTTCAGGACAGCATTCTTGATAACA
>JAWVYU010000215.1:0-8859 GCA_033722575.1 Ketobacteraceae bacterium
ATGGCGGGAAGCAGACCGGGAACTGGTGGTTGAAGGGCGCCATCCTCACATCAGTATTCTCGATACCCTGTTTGTGGATACCATCGGCGGCGATCTGACCATCAAGGTGGAAGACAACACCACCACCGGTGAAGGCATTTACCGCGAGCCGGTATCTGATCCCAATCAGTCACTGGACGATGCCGACTTTTTCTATGCCTCCGTTGGCCAGCTGATTCTGTTAAAGATCAAGCCCTATCAGGAAGAGCAATGGCGCTATCTGGTTTACAACCGTCTCAATCAGGCGGTGACCCGTATCGACGCCATCGGGCAGTCCTGTGTGCAGCTGCCGGAAGATCACGGTATTGTATTCCCCGGCGGATATTACCTGCAGAACGGCGAGTACAAAACCTTTGACGACGATTACCGGGGCCTGAAATTCAAGCGCGCCATAAAATCCCCCAACGGGGAAGATGTACTTTATATTTTCTATGAGATTGAGGCGGGCCTGATTGCGCTCTACCCCTATAACCTGATCGAAAAGCAGCTCAGAAATCCCCTGTATGCCCACGGCTATGGCCTGTTTGAAGACGGCCGCATGGCGGTGTTTTACGCGGAAGACGAACCCACGCGGGTTCACCCCATGCAGATCTGGCAAACCCCGTTTGTGTCCGATATCTATGCCAGTCAGCAGACTGCCACCCAGTCTCTCTATGGCAAGATCGGTAATGCCGAGCTGGTTCGCGGTATCTCCGAACTGCTGAGCGTGGTCAAATTGGTCAATAAAAAGGATGCCCGTGCTGCACACTTCAATGAAGTGATCAAAACAGCCGGGCGCCTGTTCGACCAGTACCACTGGCTGACGCTGCCGGAGCACAAGGAAATCGAAACGGTTCTGCGCCAGATTATCGACACCGCTGAACTGATCATTGATGAATACGAAAAAGTCGAAAGCATCCAGAAAAGCTCTGCCAGGGCACTGGCTAAAGCGGAGGAAGACTGCAAGGCACTGATCAAACGCCTGCAACCGGATGGCTGGAGCACACCGCAGCCGTTTGTGCAGGGCCTTGCCGATATCCGCCACATGCGCGGTCATTTGCTGACCATCAGGGAATACCGCTACATTGATACGGATCGTATTGATGAGCTGAATCAGTCGCTGGAAAAAGCCCAGGAACAGCTGGCAGGGCAAACGGTGGATTTTCTGGCCCGCGACAGTGCGCTGGAGCCGATTTACGATGAACTGCAAAACCTGGAAGAGCATACTGAAAAAGCCAAAACCCGAGCCGAGATTCAGCCCTACATAGAAAAAATCAAGCAACTCGGGGAAGGTCTGGATCTGCTGACGGAAACCATGAGCGGCATCACCAGTGCTGACGCTACCGTTCGCACCACCATCATTGAAAATATATCCACCCTGTACGGCCACCTGAACCAGAGCAAGGCACGGGCTGAAAACCGTTACAACAATCTGGGACTGGAAGAAGCCAAGGCCCAGTTTTCCGCGCAGTTCAAGCTGCTGTCCCAGAGCGTAACCAATGCGCTCACCATGGCCAGCACGCCGGAACGTTGTGACGAGCAGCTGTCGCGACTGATGACCCAGCTGCAGGAACTGGAAAGCCAGTTCAGTGAGTACGAAGAATTTCTTGCGGATATTCTGGATAAGCGGGACGAGATTTTTGAAACCTTTGAATCCCACAAACAGCAACTGATTGACGAGCGTCAGCGCAAGGCACAGATACTGTTTGATGCGGCCGGCCGGATTATTGCCAGTATCAAGCGCCGTACCACACGCATTAACGATGACAAGGAACTGAACAGCTTTTTTGCCTCCGACCCGCTGGTGGAAAAGATACGCGACCTGTCCCGGCAACTTCGGGAACTGGACGATGCGGTAAAGGCCGACGAAGTGGATGCCCAGTTTAAGGCCACAAAAGATCAGGCAGTGCGGGGCCTGCGGGACAAATCCGAAATCTATGAGGAAGGCGGCAACGTTATCAGGCTGGGCCCCAAACACAAATTCAGTGTGAATACCCAGGAGCTGGACCTGACCATTATTCCCCGGCGGGATAATCTTTACTTCCACCTGTCCGGAACGGAATTCTATGAGCCCGTGGTGAATGAAACCATTGAGCGTACCCGTGCCTACTGGAACATGGCGCTGATATCGGAATCTCCCTCGGTGTATCGCGCCGAGTATCTGGTGTATTCCATACTGCGGGATGCCGAGGCCAGGGCCAATGAGCTGTCCATTGAAAAACTCAGCCATGCGTTGCTGGATAAGGACGCGCTGGAAGCGCTTGTCAGAAATTATGCCGGCCCCCGTTACAAGGAAGGCTACGAACGTGGCATTCATGATGCTGACGCCACCCGGATACTGGGCGCACTGCTGCCGGTGTACCAGAACGCCGATCTGCTGCGCTACGATCCGGAATGCCGGGCGCTGGCGCTGCTGTTCTGGGCCCGGTCGCAACGGGAACCTCATATCAGCGGTTTGCCGGTCAGGGCCCGTTCCGCGTTGCAGATGCTGGAATTGTTCGGCAAGGGTGAGGCGCTGGCGAGCCTGGAAGAAGATTGCGCGACACTGTTAACCGATTTCTACAAGGGCCAGGGAGCATGGACGACACCGGAGCTGATGGCACGCAGCGCCGCCTACCTGGTGCGGGAAATCAGCCGCCCCCAGGTGGAGTTTCTGCAGGCCAAAGCCGCCGCTTCACTGGAAGAGCAGTTTATTCTTGATCTGAAGGCATCCAACGGCTGGCAGCCTTTTGAGGAACACCTGCGTAACTGCGAGGAACAGCCCGTTGCGGCATTCGTGTTTTGCCGGGAATGGCTGCAGGCCTATGTCAGCCACCGCAAAAAAACCGCGCTGAGCGCTTTTGTTCCGGAGGCTGCCGCCGCGCTGGTGGCAGGCAACAAAGTACGCCTTAACCAGCGGGAGCTGGATCTGACCATTAAGGTGAAAGATCTGCTGGGAAATCACGAATTGATTGATAACGGCCTGTATCAGGCCCGCCTGGACGATTTCCTGCTGCGGCTGGATTACCATGTGCAAGTGGTGGTGCCCGGCTACCTTGATTACCATAAAGCACGCCAGGAAATTATTGATTCAGAACGCCGCAAGCTGCGGCTGGACCAGTTCAAGCCCCGCCCGCTGACATCCTTTGTACGCAACCGGCTGATCAATGAATCCTACCTGCCCATTATTGGCGATAACCTGGCGAAGCAAATGGGTACCATTGGTGAAAACAAGCGTACCGACCTGATGGGCCTGCTGATGATGATCTCGCCCCCGGGTTACGGTAAAACCACCCTGATGGAATATGTGGCCAGCCGCCTGGGCCTGATCTTTATGAAGATTAACTGCCCCTCCATTGGCCACGAAGTGGATTCACTGGACCCTGCCCAGGCGCCCAATGCCACCGCCCGCCAGGAACTGGAGAAACTGAACCTGGCCTTTGAGATGGGCAACAATACGATGTTGTATCTGGACGATATCCAGCATACCAACCCGGAGTTTCTGCAGAAGTTTATTTCCCTCTGTGACGGCACCCGGCGTATAGAAGGGGTATGGCGTGGCGAAACCAAAACCTACGACCTGCGCGGCAAAAAATTCTGTGTGGTGATGGCCGGTAACCCCTACACCGAAAGTGGCGAGGTATTCCGGATTCCCGACATGCTGGCGAACCGGGCCGATATCTATAACCTCGGTGATGTGCTCAGTGGTATGGATGAAGTGTTCGCGCTCAGTTACATCGAAAACAGCATGACGTCTAACCCGGTGCTCGCGCCCCTGGCCACCCGTGATATGGCGGACTTTTACCGCTTTGTCGACCGGGCCAAGGGCCGCGCTGTGGCGGATACCGAGTTTTCCCACCCCTACAGCCAGGCCGAGGCGAACGAGATTATTGCCACACTGCAGAAAATGTTCCGCATTCAGGAAGTGGTGCTCAAGGTTAACCAGGGATATATCCGCTCTGCGGCACAGGACGACAACTACCGCACCGAGCCACCTTTCAAGTTGCAGGGCAGTTACCGCAATATGAACAAGATGGCAGAAAAAATTTCCGCGGTAATGACGGACAAGGAACTGCAGCAACTGATTAACGACCACTACCAGGGAGAAGCCCAGCTGCTGACCAAGGGCACCGAAGAAAACCTGCTGAAGCTGGGAGAACTGCGGGGCACCCTGACAGCGGAACAGAAAGAACGCTGGGGGCAGATCAAGAAAGAGTTCCAGCGGCAGAAGGCCATTGGCGGCAGCGACGCCGACGCCGGCACCAAGGTGGTGGCCCAGCTCCATGATCTGGTGGACCAGGCCCGGGTGATCAGGGAGGTATTTGCCGACAATGCCCGGGACAGCCGCAGCCGGGAACAGACAACCCAGGTGGTAGAAGCCATCCGTTCACTGGATAAATCCCAGCAGCAGGTGACAGACGCCATTGACCAGGCGCTGCAGCAGTTCGCCAGCACCATTGGCAAGATTCAGTACGACATTCAGGTGGTCAGTGAGCCCATCCCGGGCATCGACAAGATTCTCCATGCGTTGGCAACCACCATGGAAAATTCCATCTTCCCGCTGGTGAAGGCGATGGACGGAAAGATCGGACTGGACCTGAAAACTCACGAATACATGAAGAAAGTGGCAACCCAGCTGGAAACCCTGTCCAGGGAATTAAAACCAGCGAAAAAGCCCACAAAAGGAGGAACCAGCAATGCCTGACACTCGGATACTCGGCTTTCTGATACTGTCACTGCTCAGTTTCGGCAGCCTTGCAAAGGATGCCAGCGTGCATGAAACCCTGTTCAGCCAGAAAATCCAGGCGCTGATCAATGCCGATTACCAGCAGTTTATCGCCGATGGTACGCCTGAGTTCAAAGCTGCACTGCAGCAGGTACAGTTCAAGGATGTGGCCTGGAAATTCGGCAAGCAGCTCAAGCAAGGTTACAGCGCCAATTATGAAGGCAGCTTCAAACAGCAGGGTTATGATGTTTACCTGTGGACCATCAGCTACGACAACTCAGCGGCATCCAATCAATACAAAATGGTGCTGAGCAATGACAAGGTGGCGGGTTTCTGGATTCAGTGAACCCTGAATAGGGTAACCAGGGAACCGGAAACACCTGAGCCTGATCCGGACGGGTCAGGCTCTGAGTTCCTTGATAACAATCTGCGTGGCAGGCATCACACCCCGCCATAAACGAAACGATTCCGCCGCCTGCTCCACCAGCATGCCAAAACCGTCAAAGGCTGCTCTGGCACCATGATCCAGAGCCCACTGATTAAACGGCGTGGTGTTCTTTGAATACATCATGTCATAGCAACGGGCGTTGCCATCGATAATGCTTTCCGGCAATGGCGGCACTTCGCCCTGCAGACTGGCTGCCGTACCATTGATTATCCAGTCAAAAGGCCCCTGCAGGCGATTGAAGGCACAGGCTTCGATATTACCGTAGGGGGCAAAATCTTCCGCCAGTGCCATGGCTTTTTCCATGGTGCGGTTGGCAATCACAAGCTGACGGGGTTTTTCCGCCAGTAACGGACCCAGCACGCCGCGCACCGCACCGCCTGCGCCCACCACCAGTATCCGTTTATCTGCCAGGCGGCCATCATGGTTGTTGATGATATCCCTTACCAGGCCCACACCATCCGTATTGTCTCCCCGGATAGTGCCATTCTTCTGGAAAATCAGGGTATTCACTGCTTTGGCCAGTTCCGCCCGCTCAGACAGCTCATCAGCAAAATCGTAGGCGTCCTGTTTGAAAGGCACGGTAACGTTCATGCCCTTGCCGCCGTCCCGCTGAAAGCTTTTCACGGCTTTCTGAAAATCTTCCGGTTCTACCAGAAGTGCAACGTAAGTGATTTCCTGATCTGTCTGTTCAGCAAAGGCTTTGTGAATCTGGGGCGATTTGCTGTGTTTGATGGGATTTCCCATCACTGCATAACGGTCCATACTAACTCTCTAGTCCCAGCCAGTCTTGTGGCTGTAAATAACGCTGATATAGTTTTTCTTCTTCACTGCCGGGTTCCGGCTGCCAGTTGTACTTCCAGCTCACCAGGGATGGCAGTGACATCAGAATCGATTCCGTCCTGCCGCCTGACTGCAATCCGAACAATGTACCGCGGTCAAACACCAGGTTGAATTCCACATAGCGTCCGCGTCGATATAACTGAAACTCCCTTTGTGCCTCGGTGTAGGGCTCGGCTTTACGTTTTGCCACAATGGGGCGATAGGCTTTGATAAAGTGGTCGCCAACGGATCGCATCAGGGCGAAACTCTCTTCAAAACCCGGTTCGTTCAGGTCATCAAAAAACAGCCCCCCCACGCCACGGGTTTCATTGCGGTGCTTCAGGTAAAAATACTCATCGCACCATTTTTTGTAGCGGGCATAAACATCGTCGCCAAAGGGATCGCAGGCGGCCCTGGCGGTTTCGTGCCAGGCAACCACATCTTCCTCTACCGGGTAATAGGGGGTCAGATCAAAGCCTCCGCCAAACCACCATACCGGTTCGGCACCGGCCTTTTCGGCCACAAAAAAACGCACATTGGCATGAGAGGTGGGCACTTTGGGATTGGCCGGGTGAATCACCAGCGACACCCCCATGGCCTGAAAACTTCTGCCCGCCAGTTCCGGCCGTGCAGCCGTTGCCGAGGGAGGCAGGCCATCACCGAACACATGGGAAAAGTTGACGCCAGCCTTTTCAAAGGTGGCGGCATTTTCCATTACCCGGGTGCGGCCACCACCGCCGGCCTCGCGCGTCCAGTTATCTTCTATAAAAGCTGCGCCGCTTTCCTCTTCCTGTTCCAGCTGCTGGCAGATGTCATCCTGAAGCCTTAACAGATAGTCTTTTACCGCATCGATATTCATGGGCCTGCCTCGCTATGCGCGTATGATGTCGCCGGTGATCAGATCCCGTATCACCGAGGGTTTGTCCAGCCCCAGGGTCGGACCACCCACAATGGCATCCGGCTGGTACCAGAGCGGCAGATGCTGCAGACGCTGCCGCAAAGACAGCTCGGTATAGCAGGGTGCCTCACCACTGCGATTGGCGCTGGTGGACACAATGGGGCCGCCCCACTGTTCGCACAGGCGCCGGGCCAATGGGTGGCCACATACCCGAACGGCCACCGAGCCGTGCTCGCCTTTGACTATCCGGGGTACCAGATCCTGAGGATCCGGCACCAGCCAGGTAACCGGGCCGGGCCAGGTATCATCAAGTTGCTGCTGTTGTTCGGGGGTCAGGTCGGATAACAGGGGGGCCAGTTGTTCCTGATTGGCGGCAATCAGAATCAAGCCCTTTTGCCAGGGGCGGTCTTTAATCGCCAGCAACCGCGCCACAGCGTCCTGGCTGAAGGGGTCGCAGCCATAGCCATAAACTGCCTCCGTGGGATAGGTGATAACCCCGCCCTGTGACAGGGTTATCTGCGCCTGAATCATTTGCCGGAATGTTGCCATGGGACCTGTTAATCAGCCTTGCACGCTCTGTGAATAAAATACCCCGGATATGGGATCGGCGCCCAAGCAAAAATGACCAAAACAGGTAAATTCAGTCACTTAGAAAGGCTATGGATTCCCGCTCAACCCGGATCGGATCATAAGGCGGGCGAAGTTACCCCAGTTGTGCGGGGGTTGCAAGTGCATAACCAGCAGGCTGCGTTGTTACCGCACCGTCCAATTCCAGCATGACCAGGGCGGCATTGATATCCGCCACATTCATACCGGTGCGGGTGACAATCTCGTCCACCAGCATGGGATCGTGATCCAGCACACTAAGTATCTGATATTCAGTAGAATTGTTGGCGTAAGAATGGTGTGCATCGTGAGTCGCAGATACAGTTTCGGACGTTTCAAAATCCAGGTTGAGCTGACTCCTTTGGTAATTTATCAGGGGCAATAGTTCCTCGGTGACATCTTCGGCCTTTTCTACCAGTTTTGCGCCCTGGCGGATCATGGCATGGCAACCACGGGATAAAGGGTTGTGGATGGAACCAGGGATAGCAAACACTTCACGGTTCTGATCAATGGCCTGCCGGGCCGTAATCAGAGAGCCACTTTTAACAGCAGCCTCCACCACCAGCACTCCCATACTCAAGCCGCTGATAATCCGGTTACGGCGGGGGAAATAGGCCGGCTTTGGCGCCACACCCACCGGAAATTCCGACACCCAGGCACCCTTTTCCAGCATGGCATCTGCCAGCGCACGACTGCGTTTGGGATAAATGCTGTCCAGCCCGTGGGCAGTCACCCCGATGGTATGACCCTCGCCTTTCAACGCCCCCTCATGTGCCGCCGCATCCACACCCATGGCCAGCCCACTGGTAACAGTAAAACCCTGCCGCACAAAGTACTCGGCGAACTGCGCTGCATTCTGAACACCTTGACGGGAAGGGTGCCGGCTACCGACGATAGCTATCTGGGGCCAGTTGAGCAGATCGGGATCACCTTTGACGAAAAGCAACGGTGGTGGAGAGGTTATTTCCTTGAGCAGGGAGGGGTAGCCTGGATCGAGCAGGGTAACCAGATGATGGTTTTCCTGTGACAACCATTCCAGATCTAGGGCAACGCCTTCCTGCAGAGATTGATTAGTGCCATCAAGAAAGCCCTTGATGGCGCTAATCTGATCCTGATTCAGTCCCAACGCCATCAAGCGCTTGGGTGAGGATTCACAGGCCGATTGCAATGAATCAAATGCAGAGAGCAGGCGGTTGAACAGGCTGGCTCCGAGGTTAGGAACACGCCAGAGTGCCAGCCAGAAAGGCAAATCCGTATCAGTTGCCATAAGCAGTTCTCACCCTGGAGGAACGAGCCGGCATTAAAGTATTTGTTTCTTTGAGTGCTGAGCGTCCCTCGGACGCCCAGGTTTTTTAGTCACTTAGG
>JAWVYU010000216.1:0-8831 GCA_033722575.1 Ketobacteraceae bacterium
AGCTTTGCTATACGTTTCAATTTGGCTAATAGATATAAATTAATCGCGCACCTGGTTGTCTTATGTGACTTGCTTTGGTTCCTGGAGTAGCGTGTCAGTTATTGGTGTGATTTTGCCCTGCATTCATTCTGTCCCTGAAAAAATGAGAGGGCCGTAAGCCCTCTCTATCCTAAGCTATGTACCTGACGCACAGCACCGTTATTTGCTGTAAAACGTGGCTGGCTTTAAAAGAAATTACTAGCCAAAAACTAACGAACGTAAACTGCAAATTCGTTGGTTAAGCCACTGTTCTCTGCTTTCAATACAAATATTTTTCTGTCGCCAGAGCTATTATAGAATCCAAACACGCCCCTGGTGTTGAATGCAGAGCCTCCCACAGAAAGTTGTGGTAATTCAAACTCATCCAACGGCAAAGTATTGGAATACTGGAATGTCGTGACTTTATTGGTGTTATTCAGCACCATCATTTCATCCTGCTCACTGGTGCTGCTCACCCATTGAATGCCAGAAACACCCGTTAGTGAGCCATTGTAAGTCATATCCAGGCTTCTATCTGTAGAAGATCTGAATATGTTCCCGCAACCGGTAATGATCCTCAATCCATCTTCACCAACCCACAAATTGCCACACATGGAATAAGTGCCATGATAGGGCGAGTCGTACATCATTTTTGCAGGGCCTGATCTTAAATCATACTTCTCTATGTCTGACGGTGATAAACCTCGATCAGCGCCATATGCATAGTCACCTGAAGGATGTAGCTTCATAACAGTGCCAGCCCGAACCGAGTAACCTGATTGTTGAAATTCTTCTCCGGTGCTCAGGTTTATGCTGCGAATATGTTCCCACTGATCTGTTCGTGGCATTGCGTGGGCATAGCCATTCGTTACTACCAAATCAAAAACATTTGTGGAAACGGAATATGTTCCAATGGCTTCTTTATTTTCTAGATTGATATGTGTTAACCAGCCGTTATGTCCTACCACTGCAGTCAACCCGTCCAATGAGGTGGCCACCACGGTTGGCACTAAAGGTAGGGGTAAAGTCCATTGCTCAAGCGTAACCGGATCCAGTACCACCAGCTGATTAGGGTTGGACGCCGCAAATACTAATTTGTCAGTAGCTTCAATATACTCTGCATCTACTACCTGAAAATCCAGCGGAACCGAATACTCTGAACCGGTATTGATTGCATGTATAGTAAAAATGTCGGCGTAGCTATAGTTTTCGCCGTCATGTACTACCAGCATGACGTGATAATCACCTTCTACATCTGTATTGATTGTGAGCGTATCCTTGGTGAAGTCTTCAACCGAGGTGTTGCTCCCTGCAGGGGTGCCCACCAGCTTCCAGAAATAGCTCAAGTCAGTGCCTTCGCCAGAAACACTATTCTTGCCGCTTAATTGAATGCTTGTGCCTGCAATAACACTCCCTGAACCGTCAATGACTGCCTCGGGCAATTGGTTAGTGACCAGTTCAGGGCTCATTGTAACAACCCCCCAGTCATAGAGCAGTCCCGAATCGGTATTCACCTGCACCAAGCCACTGTGAGAAAGCCCATTAGTGTGCGCAAATACAAACCGCCCGTGAGTGGAATACTCCGTTGTGCCTACGGTAATAAGGGGTAACGCGTAAGCGTCTTTTAAGGTTAAAAAGGCATCTTCATGAATATTTATTTTGTCATCGTTTGAATCTATAGAATAAAGCTTTCCAGCTCTGCCGCTGACCCAGCGCAACCAGCCGATAGTCTCCAGTTTGCCTTTATAGCGCATGTCCAGATCACTGGATTCGGACGACGTAAAGACATTGCCGCAGCGTGTAAAAATTCTTTTACCAGTATCGTCCAGCCAGAGGTTACCGCACATGGAAAAATCACCATGGTACGGAGAATCGTAAAGACGCTTCACTTGATTGGTGGAGATATCGTATTTTTCGATATCAGATGGAGATAGTCCACGATCTGCTCCGTAGGCGTAGTTACCTGACGGATGCCTTTTAATAACTGTGCCTGCCCTAACGATGCCTTGCCCAACGGTTTCCTCACCAGAAGCCAAATCGATGGTCCGCATTGATACCCACTGTCCGGTAGGGGGCATAATATGTGCTAAACCTGTTACATTGATAACATCGAATACATTGATGCTTGTGGCAACTTCTTTAATAATGCTGTTGGTTAATAAAGAGACATGGGTTAACGAACCGTTATGGCCAACAACTGCTTCGTTTTTCCATACTGATACACTGGTTGGCTGGCTTGATAGCGGGATTGTTTCCAGTTGTCTGGTTTCCAGAGAATACAGGTGCAATGCGGGTGGCTCACTGGAGACCATAACAATTCGATCTTGCTCTTCGTCATATTCTGCATCCGTCACCAGAAAATCCAAACCATGGAACTTATAGGCATTGGTCACTATTACCACTGGAAGCTCACTGGTACGACCTGTCTGATCTTGCAGTTGTAATTTAAGCTTATATACGCCTGGTTCCCGGGGAGTAAAAGCGAGTGTATCTGATTGCAAATCAACAGTTTCTGGCATTCCATTTTCAGGTGCAGACTCAATCACCCAGTTAAAACCGAAATCGTCTCTCTCAATATCAAAACTCATCGAAGCGTCGATCAGTGCAGGCGATCCCACAGGCACAACCTGAACCCGGTTTTCTACCACGGGGACAGGTGCATGCTGATTATCCTCTACAATGATGGTTATGAATTTAGGTGTGGAATCGTCTGTACCATCATTGGCAACGAAGCTGAATTTATCTTCACCCGTAAATTCGGGATCTGGAGTATAGGTCAGATTTGGTTCGGAACCTGAAAGCGATCCATATAGTGGAGGTTCAACCACCCTGAAGGTAAGGTCGTCACCATCAGCGTCGGTGCCGGTTAACACAATATCTACGGGAGAGTTGATTGCGGTGTATACAGTTTGAGAAGTTGCTACTGGTTTACAGGCTGTAACCAGAAACACCAATAACAATAAGCCGAAAAAAGAACAGCGTTGCTTCGAAAGCCTCATTGATTATCTCCCTATCACAATGATTGGTATACATATTGTTTAGAGTATTATTATATTTAGAAAACAGAAAAATCCGCTTCCCTGCTTGAATCCAACCGAGCAAGAATAGCATTGGTTGACCGGGTAGAGTCAAGAACACGGATCAAGTGGCGATACCATATTGCTTCCCGGGATAGCGGTTTTTTTGGGCAGAAGGGGAGGGTGTCGTGAGGCAACAACGTATGACTACACTCACAGCTCGATTAGGCAAGCATAAAGTGGCTAGGCAAGCATAAAGTGGCCGAAAATTGTAACCGATAAGAGACCCTGCCCTGCGGTATTGACATGAGTGTACCATGAGGCTGCTCCTCAGTTTGAGCTGACATGGCCGTTAAACTACGGATCCTCTGGCGAATTTGCACTCTCTCCATCTGAATGCTATAGCTTCTGTTATCAATCATAACTTTATACCTGCCAGAATTCTGCCTCTATGGGGCCGGCGCCCTCATGAGCAAGAGCAGGGTATTGCATGGATTAATTAACCAATAAGGCTTTAGGATGAAACTGGCATTTACCAAAAAGGAATATCTTCAACGCGTTAAGAAAGTCCGCAAGGAGATGCGCAAGCGTAGAGTCGACGTCCTGATTGCGACCGATCCCGGGAACATGAATTGGCTGACCGGGTACGACGGTTGGTCATTCTATGTCCATCAAGGAGCGATTGTCCATGTCGATTTAGAAGAGCCGATCTGGTTTGGCCGGCGCATGGATGAAAGTGCCGCCTTACTCCGGTGTTTCATGAAAAAGGAGAATCTGACCAGCTACCCCGAGGAATACGTACAAAACCTGGACAAACACCCCATGAGCTGGATCGCAGAAAATATATTTATCAAGAACGGCTGGCAAGGCGCCACTATCGCCACCGAGATGGATAACTACTACTACACCGCCGATGCCCATCGAACGCTGCGCCTGGCCCTGCCCGAGGCACGATTTGTCGATAGTTACAATCTGGTTAACTGGTGTCGGGCAATCAAATCCGCCAAAGAAATTGAATTCATGAAAATTGCCGGAAAGATCACCGCCAAGATTCATCAGCGCATATTGGACGTGGCCAGAGTCGGCGTGCCCAAGAGTCATGTTGTGTCTCAAATCTATGAAACGGCCATCGCCGGCGTGGATGGTCACAGCGGTGATTATCCGTCCATTGTGCCGTTATTGCCTTCCGGCAAAGAAGCCTCCGCATCGCATATTACCTGGGATGAGCGGCCCTTTCGCGCCAATGAAGGCACATTTTTCGAAATCTCCGGCTGCTATAAGCGTTACCACGCCCCGATGTCGAGAACGCTCTACATGGGCAAGCCGAGCCCGCGCTTTCTGCATGCCGAGAAAGCCTTGCTGGAGGCGATCGATGCAGGCCTGGAGCAGGCCAGGCCAGGCAATCGGACCTGCGACATCGCAAACGCGCTGGATAAAACCATGCGGAAATACGACATCGACCGGCAAGGTGCGCGCTGTGGCTATCCGATCGGCGTCAGTTACCCCCCAGACTGGGGTGAGCGGACTTCAAGCTTGCGGGCATCGGACGAAACCGAATTGCAACCGGGCATGACTTTTCACTTCATGCCCGGTATTTGGCAAGAGGATTGGGGCATAGAAATCACCGAAAGCATTCTGATCACCGAGTCCGGCGTGGAATTGCTGTGCGATTTTCCCAGAAAGCTGTTTGTGAAGTAGCCTCAAAAAACCGGGAACTCGCTCACGCCAATGTCCGCCAAGACACCAAAGGCGATATGCCGGGGGAGTCAAGGTGCGTCCTATTCGCAGCGAAGGGTAGTTTTGAGTGGAGCATCACCCGGCATCTCTTATTCGTGATGTGCCGGGCTTAGAAAGCATGTGGTGATTTTTCCCTAACATAAATCCTCAATGCTATACGGTGTTGTGGATTTTCCTTTTCATCGCAGACACTTTTATGGTCATTATTAAACCTTGCGAATCGTGCGAGCGAGAGAGATGCAAGCTGATACCGTATTAATCTTCTTGATATTAAGCCATAAGGCATAAGTCATTTCTTTCGTGTTCTAATATTGTTCTCTCCGTTACGAATAATTACGATACTATTCGTGTTCTAATATGCTCACTTTGTATAATTGTTTCCTGATTGAGTTAAGTGACATCACTTAGCTCGCCCTCCATACATTTCCGGCTGGAATGTTTCTCTGTTTCTAGGGATGGTTGTTATGAGATTAAACCTTGCTTCTGCCTTACTGGCGGTATCTTTGCTTGCGCTAAATGGTTGCGGTGGCACCGGTAACACAGATTATTTTGCATTACAGATCGATGGTGAACCTGACAGAGAGTATAAGGACTCCTGGATGCAGAGCTCGCTGCAAACTGCTGATGGTGGCATGATTGTCGTTGGTAATGTAGGTAGCTTGCTTTGGGTGATGAAATTCGATCGCAATGGTAATGTCACCTGGGAATACACCTACGGCGAAGCCTTTTGGAAAGACAAAGGATTACATATTCTGAGTGATGGTGCCTATGCCATTTCTGGTGCAAAGGGAAGTGGCGGTGCTTTCTTTATTATCATTGAACCCAATGGTGCAGTGAGGTCTTTGCAGCATTTTCCCGACTTTTATTTTGGTGGTTCACAGTTGACTGATGATGGTGTGTACCTGATGGGTGAAGCCCCCGATGGATCAGTCTTATTAAAAGTTGATAACAACGGTAACCTTGTTAACGCTAACTTTTACAGCACCCTGACTAATCTCACAGAGCTGTTGGAATTACCAAGCGGTGAGTTGGTGATAGCCGGTGAGCGGGGTAATACCTTCAGCGATACCGGGCGGGTTGATCTGGTGTTACTGAAGACCAATTCGCAAGGCATGCTGACAGACACAGCTGTCTATGGCAACGATAGAACCGGTGTTTTTACTGGTGGATTGTACCTGAATGCAAGACAGCAGATTGTACTGGGGGGATATACTCAGCTAGGCACCTTCATGGATGCAGATAATTTTGAGCATCCCATCAGATTGGTCTTCAATCAGGATCTTTCCATTGCTTCTGCGCAAGAATATACCTTCAATAGAGAAGCTGCGATTGCTGATGCCATACCGGCCTCTGATGGTGGCATGATTATGTCCGGTCGGTTTCGGCAAACCAATGATAGTTGGACACAGACCCATTCTGCGCTTTTGAAGCTTGATAGCAATGGTACGATTGAATGGGCAAAGCGTTATGAGTTCAATTCGAGCACTAACGAAAGCGATGGTCGCTCGGTCGCTGAGACTAATCGCGGCTATTTAATGACTGGATATCTCAGGCAAAACGGCGTGTATGGCTTTGTGGTCAGTGCCAATTTCGATGGCGTGATTGAGGGTTCTGGATCCGTTGTAGTTAATCTCACTAACGGTACTGTCAATAATTTCAGTTTGGCAACTTATAGTGATCAGGACATTTTCTGGCAAAGCTACGGGCAGGTTAGTTACGGCGAACCTCTCTCAGCCTCGCCTTCAACCTCTGTCGTTACGCGCCTTGATCGTTTTTAATATTGGAAATGATTGCCTGCTTGGGATAAATTCAAGCAGGCAATCAAATCCAAGCATTAAGTTCCGAAGCGTTTGACGTCTTTTCGTGACAGGCTTCCTAAGCATAATAGGCGAATCGCGAATGAAAGGCTTCATGGTTATCCCTGGTATCCTCGTCGTGCATCACCGCAAATACAACCCGATCGAAATATCCCTTGAATTCATCCGAATCAAAACAACGTACAAACACATACGCGACCCTTTGGCTGCTCATAGCTACCGCCGACGATGATGGCAAATACTTGCTTCGCAGTTTCAATAAGTGCCATTGATTGATCCCTCGCGCGTTTACGAATTAACAAACAAGGTTTCCCTGTTCCTTGGCTGTACCAATACTAGCGATCGCGCCGCTATTGAAATCCAGGAAATCATCCAACATTCCATCGCTAAAGATCACACCTCCCTGGCCCATTTTTGAGGTTAGCGTCATGGTGGTTCCTTTGGCGATATCACCGTACACAATAGACGTACCTGTGGCCTTACTGGGGAAAGGTTCCCTGACTACATATCTAAGATAGTCAGCATCCCACCCGAAAGAAGCATCCTGGTTGCTGTGAGATCCCACCACACCTGACGCACCCGCAAAAATGCTTTTCAGCCACCCGGTGCTACCCAGCCCAGTGCTGACAATCACACCGCTGGAAGACTGAAACTCAGAGCTGTTTTGGAGCGTGATTTCATACCACGCAGACGTTTGCTGCTGCGGTCCAATAAACAGGTCGTTAACCGCCAGAAGCCTTTGACCATCGTTCATTCTGGCCTCTGCCATGGTGATGGTCTTCACCTGGAAGTGGTCTCGTCGAACGTCGGTGAGGATTGGTTCGACATCGGTCACGCCAAAAGGAAGCAGTATGCCGTCAAAGCGAGTGCGGTCGGGATTGACGGCTATGACTGCCTGCCCCGACAGATATTTCACGGTGTTTGCTACCAGTCCATCCTGACCTATCACCATAATGATATCGTCCTTGCCGAACACAAAGTTCGGTAGAAAAGACCGATCAATAACCTGAAGACGACATTGCGCTTTAATGGCTTTACAGGCCGCTTCCAGAGAGTCCTGATAAGTGAAGTGCTCTTCTTTGTAATCCTGAAAGCTGTCACCGCGGCTTTCAATCACGAAAGCCGCTTGTGATTCTGTGTTGTACTGGGCCAACAACTCCTCATACCGTGTTTGGCGTTTAACCAACACTACTTTCCTGTCAGCGGCCATTAGTCACGCCTCCCTGCCAGTGCCTCCAGCAGATCCGGTGCAATATTCAGTTGCCCGATCTTCGAGCTGTTGCTCGCCAACTCACGGAAGGCCTGAGCTAACAATTGCTGAGGCTCCAGCTTGGCCAGTGCCATCGCTTCCAGAATGGCAGGATCCACCTGAGACCAGGCTTTCACGGTTTCACCGATTTCGTAAGCTTTCGCGTCGGCCTGTTTGCGCTCGTTATCGGTACTAAGCTCGATCAGGTTCTGCCGTTCAGCTTCTCGTTCGATTTCGCCTTTCAGCTCATCGGCGGCAATGGCTCGCTTCTCTTCTTTTAGCGAGCGCTCTGCGGCCAGCCGCTCCTGCTGCAGTTGTTTCTGCTTGGTTTGTACAGCGAGCTCAGTATTGAGCTCGTTTTCCTTCACTTTGCGTTCCTGCTCGATGGAAGCATTTCGGCGTATATAAAGAGCGTCATCTGCTTCCTGAAGCAGTTGCTCGCGAACCGCTGCTTCCAGAGCGCGTGCAGTCTCTGGCGTGGGCTTAATCGCTAGAAGTGAGAGATCAATGACCTCAATCCCAAGTGCAACCAGTGTGTCGGAGCCTGATACATCGTTACGTACCTTCCGGATCAGCTCATCGGCACCCGTCAGTGCAGCCCGTAACGGCATTTTCTCGATGCTGTTACGAACCGCCACCTGAATCAAACGAACCAGGCGCGATTTGAGCTTTTCCGGGTCCTCCGAAATGTAGGCCTGCTGGTCGGCACTCAGCGTGAAGTTCATGCTACTGGCCAGCAGCTCAGGCTCCGAAACACGGTATACCAGTTGCCCCTGGAGCGTTACTTCCTGGAAGTCCCTGGTAGACTCCTTGAACATGAAAGGCACTTCGGTCGCACTGGTGGGTACCGCCACAAGTGACGTGTTCTGGGCGAAATACCAAAACGACAGTCCTTTACCCTGGCGTTTGACCTGACCGTGTTTGAACTGCATCAGGTAAGTGGTGTTATCAGCTTTGATGTATTTTATGGAAAACATGACAAGTTCCTCGTCA
>JAWVYU010000217.1:0-8810 GCA_033722575.1 Ketobacteraceae bacterium
ATCAAGGTGAAAGGCCGCTCGGGCACCACCCTTGAGGCCAGGAAAAAACAGGAAAAACGCAACAAGAAGTGCCGGGTTTGCGGTAAGGATAATCGTAAAACGCCCAGACACATGCGCGGCTCACTGGATTATAATGACTAGGTGAATTCAACTATGTCAAAGGTGTTAAACAAGGTCAGTTATATTGATAACCTGAAAAAAGCGATTGCGGATGTGGCCGATCACCCCTATCACGCGGGCTTCAAGATGCAGGCACATCATATATTGTCACGGGAAGCCTTTTTCAGGGTGGACGGAAAGCGTGGCGAGTTCGCACGAAAAGTGGAAGCCATCGGATACAACATAAACCTGGCGCAAAATCTGGTTTTTTTGCCCTGTGAGCTCGAGGGCGCATGCCATCTGCAGGTTCCCCTGCACAGGGGCAACCATACCTATGTTGACCACAATAACAAAGATGGTGATGTGTACCGGCCCTACCATGCTGAAGTCGCCAGGCGTATCGAAAGCAAGATCAGGAAATTCGTTAACGACTGCGACACCCGATGCGCCACTAACGCTTATTCAAGAGAGCAGCAGATTCAGAAAATGCTTGACAGTGTCTCGAAAAAGGTACTAAAGCTGGTGGCAGATTATAAGCTTCCCCTTAACCGTATGCATACCGATTTCAAGCTACACAATCCTAAAGGCTGCGGGAATCTTGTAAACATTGGCACCTCAGAGCAAAATTGCAAAAAAAACAGGGACCACTCCCTGGATTTGCAACACAGAGAGCATGGTGGAACAATTGACTTCCCCTCAGTTGCAGCAAATCAGGGTAAAAGCACCTATTCCCTAAGAATATATGAGTAGTCCATTAACATGAATATTACAGAACGCTACTACATTCTAAAGCCGAACTATAAAGACGAGCAGTTTATTGATGCGGCAATGGTGCCAAATGCCACAGCAGAGTTTCAACCCATCGGTTATGGCGAGATCAAGGGCTATCAGCCGCTGGAATTTGTTAACTGCGACGCAGAGGAATTCAGAAACAAGCGTTACCGTGAAATTATCCGGGACATACTACCTGCAAACACCAGCTTTATCGTTAAAAACGGCGTAAAGCAGGCGTGGGAACCCAATAATATTGAAGGCGTACAGTTTTACCCAGCCATATACAGGGATATTAACAGCAACATACATGATTTCTGGTATCTCAATATTATCAATGAAATCGATTGCTGGTGCCGGGAGCAGTCAACCTATGACCGGGACGAGTATGAGCAGGAAAAAGACGATGAATATTATCTGGGGGCGGATATCGATCAGTATGTACTGGATGACAAGCTTCTGTTATCCCTCACAGAGGCTAAAAGAAAAATCTTTCGCATGGGAGCAACCAGTGCGAACGACATTATCATACACGCCGACATCCTGAAATCCATTGCCCACCTGGATTTGTATGGAATCCAGTATTTCAAGCTTTCAGAATATACCAGAGGAATGGAATTCTAGATTTTCACCACCTGACCCTTTACCAAAAGATCCACTTACAAAAAGAACTATATAAACGGAACGGGTCATTCCTGCTCGCAAATCTAAGCTGAACAGAGTAAACAATAGGTTTAGCTTACAGCCGCTGCCACCCACCCCAAAAGTCCTGCTGCCAATAAGTGAATAGAATTTCAATAGAAAGATGTCACCTTTACGTCGTTTTGTGACCCAGATAACAGTTTTTTACACTGCCGTTACCAACTGAAATAGTATTTTTTATTGCTTCCGCTAGTTTAATACTCAAACAACAATAACTATAAACACAGCGGCTGGCACCACCATGGCTTACAAAAACAAAAAAGGTTTTACCCTGGTTGAATTGCTTATTGTGCTGGTTATCTTCGGCATGGTAACGGCAATGGCAGCCCCTTCGTTTTCCTCGATGGTCGAGCGCAACAGCCTCGCCGCTGAATCCAACCGCTTGATCGGCAACTTCAGGCTGGCCCGCAGCGAGGCTGTCAAACGCGGCGAACTGGTAACTGTCGCTGGTGTTGGTACCCACTGGCAGCAGGGTTTTCAAATCTATGCCAACAGCGACACCAATCCGGGTTTTGATTCCACCAATGATCAGATCATCCGAAAAGAATCAGGCCTTGGTGAAGGCATTGCCCTGGCAGGCAATGCCAATAACATCAGCTTTGCTTCAAACGGCACACTGGATGGTGCCAACTCTGTCACCCTGTACCTCTGCAGAATCGCCGATGCCCGGCGGGCCATTGAAATAACCATCAACAGAATTGGCCGGGCCGAATCTAATGAGGTTAAGGACACCGCCAACTGCGCCGGTGATCAGTCATGATAGCCAACCCCACCACCCAGCGAGGTGTCACGCTGATTGAGATACTGGTATCGCTGGTGATTATCTCACTGTTCCTGTTAGGCATGGGGGCTCTCCAGGCCAGGGCATTGCAAGGCTCACTGGACAGCTCACAACGAAGCAAGGCCGGGTGGCTGGCCTATGAGCTGGCGGATCGGATGAGAGCCAACCCTGAAGGAGTTACCGGAGGGCACTACCTTACCTTTGCGGGGAATTCCGGGCTGTGCGGTGGGACACCTGCCAAGGTGTGCCGGAATTACCATTCCGGCACTTCAAGCATCAACGCTGCAAGCTGTGACGCTGTTGAACTGGCCAGGTTTGATATATGGGAGCTGCGCTGCGGCTTTGATACCCAGGGAATAAAGGATGATCTGGTGGATTTCATCAACAACAGTGACGCTGACAGCCGCCTGTCGTTAAGCTGTACCGACAATGATGCAAGCGACGCTAATCCCTGTAGCGAGGGGTCCACCTATAACATCAGAATTGCGTGGAAAACCACAGCCGTTGATGCGAAGAACAAAACGTCCCCCAATCAGCAACTCACACTGGCCGTGAGGCCCTGATATGCGTCATTCTGTAAAACAAAACCAATCCGGCCTGTCACTCGTTGAACTGATGATCGCCATGACTCTTGGACTACTCCTCCTGGGCGGCGTTCTGCAATTTTTCGTCTCCAGCAAGCGTACGTTTCTGCATACCGAGGTATTCGGAAAAATGGAAGAAAATGGGCGCTTCGCCCTGGATTTTCTGGCAAGAGATATACGCATGGCCGGTTATGCTGATCCGAGTTTTTCGCCCCTGCCCACCCCCGTACTGGGTGGCTGTAGCAATGACTGGTGCGCACAAAATGGCGCCGGACTGGGCTCCGACCGGATCGCAATACAACTTGACCCACCGGATGATAGAGACTGTAACGGAAACAGTACCGCCGGGCCAAACGATGTTATCGCCAACGTGTACTGGGTGAGTAACGACGCCAACAATAACAATACACCCACTCTTTTCTGCCGAGGCTACAACACCAATACCGCAGCATGGATGGGCGCGGCCCAACCCCTGGTGGAGGGCATTGAAACCTTTCAGGTTTTATATGGTGTCACCAGTCCGGGCACAACCACACCAGCCCGCTATATATCTGCTGACCAGGTAACTAACTGGAACAAGATTTCGGCCATCAAGATCGGCGTGCTCAGCCAGTCCGGAAATGACGCTGCATCACAACAGGCAACCCGGACATTCTCCATATTGGATAGTGGACCCTTTGAGTTCACCGATGGTCAGCCACGGACGTTGTATTCAACAACAGTAGCGCTGAACAACGCGCTTTAGAGACAGGCTATGAGACATTTCAGCACCCTGAACACAGCAATAACTGAAAACCAGAAAGGGGCCACCCTGATCATGACGCTGGTGATTCTGATGGTTCTGAGCCTGCTGGCTTCAACCGCAATGAATACCGCCTTCATGGACGAGAGAATGGCAGCGAATGCACATTACCAGAATCGCGCTTATCACCTGGCTCTCAATGAGCTTGAAGGACAGTATGACAGCGCTGAGGAAGATTACAGCGACCTGACCAATGCACGGCAAAATAACAGCGAAATCGGCCTGACGGCCACCGTATCTGACAACAAGGCCAGCACAAGTGCTGGCGTAACCTATTTGGGAACCGTTAATTTACCCTAATCATCACTGGGGCTGTTTCAGGCTCACAGATTTGAAATTAACGCAAGGTCCGAAGTAGCGGTAATCAATGCCACCAGCGATCAAAGCCTGGGGTTATCGCTCGCGGTTCCCGCTACACAGTAATTGAATGGGTAACAGCGTTATGAATGATAGCAGGTCAACTTCAGTTTCCGCTCTGCGGTTGTGTGTTGCGATTTTTCTATCCACCGTCAGCCTGTGGGCCTGGAGCGCTCCACAGGAAGGGCTAAGACATATCACCAAAGACTATGAAGCAGAGGCATTGGAAATTGCCTTCCGTGCAGACGGAATCCCATCCCGGGTACGATTCAGGGAATGCAGCGCATGCCAGATCCTGGATTACAAGGTTTCATCATCTGCATCATTTTATGTCAACGGGCAATCAGTGCCACTCAATCGCACCCGGCAACTGAGCGGCAGGAGCGGTGCAGTGATTTACCATCTGGAAAAACAGTTAGTCACCAAAATAATATTCTTTTAAGGGATGATCATGATGGCAAAACCACAACGCGCGGGCTATTTTGGTGTATCCTTTGTTTTCACATTACTGGGTGGGCTGTCATCCCCCAACCTGTATGCTGATGATATCGATATATACCTGTCCAATAACGTCGCAAGCACCAACCCCAATATTCTGTTTATATTTGACAATTCCGGCAGCATGGCCGGCGAGGTTGAGACGCAGATTCCCTACGATCCTGCCATTTCCTATAACGGCAGTTATGCCTCCGGGGACCTTTATGTAGAAGTTGATACTGACATCGTTGCCAGCATGGCAAGTGGCATCGTGCGCTGTGATGAAATGTTTTCCCACCTGGATGAATTCGGCGTGTACTCCGACAATCTGGCCTGGTGGAACGCCAACGACAATGTATGGAGCCCCTTCAGCAAAACCCAGCAACAAGCCACCATTCAGACCCATATCGAATGCCGGGCTGACAGCGGGGTTCACGGTCAGGCCAATGGCGATGGCAAGCCCTATGCGGTCCATGGCGCCACAGGTCCCTGGTCCGATTCGAACCGTTTCGAAATCCGCTGGAAAGGCGTACCGCCAGTCAACATTTATACCGGCAATTATCTGAACTGGCGCACCCTTGGGGCCAAAACCAACCGCACAAAAATTGATGTGGTGCGTGATGTTGCCTTCCGGATGGTGAGCACATTAAACAACGTCAACGTCGGCCTGATGAGTTTTAATGCCGAAGAAGGCGGCAAGATTGACGTAGCTGTGGAGGACGTCAATGTTAATCGCCAGGCCCTCAGGAACGGCATCAACAATTTCAGCGCCAGCACCTGGACCCCTCTGGCGGAAACCCTGTCCGAGGCAAAACGCTATCTTATGGGGCAGCAGGTAAGGTTTGGCGGCAATGGCGATAACAATGCCCGCCTCCCCTCCAATAACGCTCGCTATAAATCCCCGATTACCTCTTCATGCCAGAAAACCAATATTGTGTTGCTCACCGATGGTGAACCCACCAAAGACACCAACCATAATGGCGCCCTGATTTCAGAAATGGGGCTGGGAAACTGTGCTTCCCACGACAACAACTGTCTGGATGAGATAGCCACTTACCTTTACAGCACCGACTTGCGTCCGGACGGCGCAACCGGGCTGAATGGCGTGCAGAACGCAAAGGTGTATACCATTGGATTCGACCTGGACCTGCCTATTCTGAAACAGACAGCAGAAAATACGGACGCAAAATATTTTGTTGCCAGGGACGCGCTGGAGCTTGAACGCAGCCTGAAAGAGATAGCCCAGGAAGCCATTACCACCAGCTCTACCTTTATCGCACCTTCGGTTTCGGTTAATCAGCTGGACAATGCCATTCATGATAACAACGTATACTTTGCCATGTTCGAACCGGCAGTCAGGGAGCGATGGTCCGGCAACATCAAGAAGTATCAGATCAATCCCGCAACCGGCCTGCTGGTTGACAGGAATGGTGTCGATGCTGTTGATACCCAAACCGCCCTGTTTAAAGACACTGCAGAGAGCTTCTGGGGCAACTCACCGGATGGCGCCAATGTGAAAATTGGCGGCGCTGCAGCCAAACTGGGCAATAACAGGCGCATCTACACCTACACCGGCAACACCGCGCCCAACAATACCAATCTGGCCACCAGCGCAAACCGGGTGAGCACCACCAATGCCTTTCTGACAAACGCACTGCTGGATGCCAGCAGTGACGCCCAGCGCGAAAACATCATCAATTGGGTGAACGGCATTGATGTACTGGACCAGGATGGCGACAACAACCTGAATGAAGCCAACAGGTACCTGGCCGATCCGCTCCACAGTCAGCCGGTGGTATTATCCTATGGCCCCGCAGGCAGTGAAAAAACCACGCTGTTTTATGGTGATAACCTGGGTATTCTCCATGGAATCGATGCGGAAACCGGCGAGGAACTTTTCGGGTTTATTCCTCAGGAATTGTTACCCAATCTGGAAAAATACTACACCAATGACGCCTTCATTCAGAAACTCTATGGCATGGACGGACATATCACCCTGTGGCGCAACGACCTTAACGGCGATGGCAATATCATTAACGCCAACGGCTCGGTGGACAGTAACGAGCACGTCTACCTGTATGCCGGAATGCGGCGCGGCGGCCGGAATTATTATGCCCTTGATATCACAGACCGGAATTCGCCAAAGCTGAAGTGGCGCATTACCGGCGGCACCGGTGACTTTGCCCGTCTTGGGCAAAGCTGGTCTTCCGCCCAGCTTGCCACCGTGCCCTGGGGCTGCAATAGCAATGGTGGCAACACAACCTGTAATTACCGCAAGGTTCTGTTTTTCAGTGGCGGCTATGACAAGATACAGGACGTCACTACTGTGGACGCAAACGGCAACATACCGGAAGACAGCATGGGAAATGTTGTTTACATGGTGGATGCCGAGACCGGTGCGTTACTCTGGAAAGCCGGCAAAGAGCCAACGGACAACCTCACTATTGCGGAAATGCGCAACAGCATCCCATCGGGCCTTACCATTGGCGATCTGAACAATAACGGCGTTATCGACACACTCTATTTTGTGGATGTGGCCGGAAGAGTATTCCGCGTCGATATCAACGAGAAAAGTACGGGGGCATCAGACTTTGCCACGGGTGCCATGGTGGCTGATTTCAGCCGCGTGGAAAACAACAACTATGCCCGGTTTTATAACCAGCCGGATGTTGCGTTCTTCAACCGCCCGGATATCGGCACCTTTTTAACGGTGGCACTGGGATCCGGCTCGCGTGCCAACCCCATGAACACCGATATTGAAAACCGGTTCTACCTGTTCAAGGACCCCTTCGTATTCAAAAAACCTGAATCTCAGGCCGACTACGGTTTTGACAGCACAGGTAACGAAATTAACGAATCGGATTTGTTTGATGCCACCAGCAATATTTTGCAGTCGGGAACCGACGCCCAGAAAGCCATTGCGGAAGCGGAACTGGAAAGTAAAAACGGCTGGTATATCAAACTCGCTGACAGCGGCGAGAAAGTGCTTTCCTCATCAGTGACGTTACAGGGTGAATTAAAGTTTACCACTTATAACCCAACCAAGATTTCAAATGCGAGCGAGTGCCTGGCTATCGGCAGCGGCCGGGCTTATGTCATGAACATTACCGATGCAACCGCTAGCAGCGTCAAGAATAATGCAGGAGAGCTGGTGCGGGTGTTTGATCTTCAGGCTCCCGGCATTCCCCCTTCTCCTGCGGTGATATTCATAGGGCAGGATGGAAAATCAAGCACTGTCACCCTGTTTGGAGCAACAAGTTCCGGCAACTCCAACGAGCCTACTCTTAACAAGACCTACTGGAGAAGTAATGATTAAGTTAAATCCGACCCGGCAGCAGCGGGGTTTTACCTTGATTGAACTGATGGTGGTTATCGCCATCATTGCCATCATTGGCGCCATTGCCATTCCGTCATACAACAGTCAGGTAACCAAGAGCCGCCGTGCTGATGGCCAGGCACTGCTGCTACAGATTATGCAGGCAGAGCACCGCTTTTTCTCAGAGAACCTGACTTACGTTACCGAACTGACCAGCCTGTCCTACGGTTCTGACGCCAATATCGAGTCAGAAGAAGGCTTCTACAGAGCAAGTGCCAGCAATTGCCCGGCACCGGACAATCTGCTGACGGATTGCGTTCTCTTGACAGCCGTACCCCAGGGTTCACAGGCGTCAGATGGCGTGCTGACGCTGGACAGCTTCGGGACCAAGAGCTGGGAGTAACGCCAAGGCCCGTTTCATCCTGATGTTCCCTTAGCAGGTTCAAGGGCCATCATTACAGATTTTTCATCACCGCCTTGATCAGGGTAGCGAACTGAACGACCTCCTCATCGATATCAATAGACTTTTCGGCATTCAGGGTCAGCTGTAACCAGTACCCATTGCCGGCCCGCACAGCGGTCAGGATTTTTCGATCCAGATCATTGCTGCCTTTGTGATCCATATGCAGGCCAAAGGCCTCGCTCAACCAGGCAAGGGTACGCGTTTCCATTAGCTCCACCAGCCGGGTCGGGGTCATGGGCATGTTGGCAAAGAGCTGGGTCAATACGGGCTGCTGTTTCGCGGTTTCAGTCAGCGCATGACGCACCGATTCCTCGATATAAACATCACTGTCGTCGGTATCCTGAGCCAGAATGACAGAAGACAATCCATACAGGGAGTGATTGATAAAGCGTTCCAGCCAGGCTTCGTATATGGCCGCTTTATTGGCAAAGTATTGATAAATAGTGGCATAGGGGTGA
>JAWVYU010000218.1:0-8724 GCA_033722575.1 Ketobacteraceae bacterium
AGCAACGAAGCTGTCGCCCTGGACTAACCTGGGCCGGGTGGGCAGGGTGAGCAGACTGTGAAAACGGTCTATTTGCTCCAGAAGATCTGACAGGGTCGACGCACTTTTTAACAGGTAAAGAAACGCCGCCTTGCGTTTGTCACCTTTCAGCTGATTCAACGTGTCGAAATCAACAATCCAGGAGGCAGCGGTCAGGCTGAAAGGGCGTGACAGTGGTGCCTGGGAACACAGTTCCACAAAGCGATCCCAGGCAGAAAGCGGAATCCATTTTATCCGGTTCTCTATGGCCGTTTTCAGCCCGGCCTCTTCAAGCCACCTGTCGCTTGCGATTCCTTCTGCCTGCAAGCGCTGGATAAAGTAGTAAATCAATTCGGCATCTATGTTTCTGGCGGACATTGACATGTTCTGCATTTCTGAAGCTGGCCTTCCAGTTTAATCCCTTTCAGGGCCTGGCGCGATAGCTGGCGGGAGCCCTGAAACGACCGCTTACGACCAGAAGTTGACTGTAATTTACCACCGGGCGCGTTGCAAAGTTGGTACATTGTGGCGGTAAAGCAAAAGAGGCCGGCTTTTGTCATTGATTTCAATGGTATGTGCTGTCAGCAAGGCCCGAAACCATAAGGCGTTCAAGGGGGAAGAGAGTGAGTATCCATGCTTACAAAGGTTGTTTTACCATGATGGGGCCCATCACGGTGCTGCTGGGATTGTCTGTTGTTCTTTCGGGGTGTCTTCCCCAGGGGACTCAGCACCCTGATATCCAGTGTACGGAAGGGACCGCGTGCTACAGTGAAGACTATCGCGAATCAGGTGGTACCTCGGGGGCCGGGTTTGCGCCGCCGGTTGCAGAGTCGGAGCTTCGGGTGGCAGCGTCTGGAGTCAGCGCAGTCATTGCAACCAATCCTTTCGCCATACGGTTTCTGGACCAAAAGGGACAGACTGTACTGCAATCTGTTGACGCCGATGTGCCCAACTATGATCCCCAGTGCTCCCTTATCGAGCCGGATATCCGCGGTGAATTCAGCACGTCCCCCCTGTACGCGAATCAGCAATGCCAGCGATACCATGCCCTGTATTTTGAGGCGGGGGAGCCGGAAAGTATTGAGCAGCTGGATCACTTATACATAGAGCCGGTGCATTTCTACCGTGAACGTACCCACTATTTCGCCACCTACGTCATGGCCGTTACTGAACTTGATAGCGGAATATCCTTGGAGCTGGCAACCACCAGGGACAACACCACAATTACCCTCCGCGTTGAAGCAGACCCCTCAGGGGCAGAGGCTCTCAGGGTGCAGGCGAAGGTTAATGACCCCACGGCTCAAGCGGTCAACTTCGCCTTCATGAGCCATTTCCACGAAGCCTTTTATGGCTTCGGGTCGCGGCGTGACACCCTGAATCAGCGTGGCAGATCTCTCTATTCCTGGACGCTGGATGGTATGGGGCAATGGGTAACGCGGCCTGATCTGAATTACCACAGAGCTTACGCACCGCAAAACCTGTTTCTGTCTTCCAATCGCTATGGCGTGCTGGTTGAAAACACGGAGATGACGCGATTCTATATGGGCAGCGACCGGGAGGACGCCTGGAAAATGCAGGTGGCTTCGAATGACATGGCATTTGTTGTTGCGCCAGGTGAATACAGCCAATCGATAGAATCCTTAACGGCGATCAATGGGCGCCACCGGAGCCTTCCCGAATGGGCTAAAGGATTTATCTTTTCCCATCGTATACCGGTCCGGCTGTTTGATCCCGGGAAAACCGGCGCCTACTACAGGAAGGCGATGGATAACCTGGAACAGTTGGATGCCCTCGGTATAGAAACCTCGGCCTATTTACTGGAAGCCTGGGATGCGCCCCACAGAATGTCTCTGGAAGAGGCCGAAAAGGTGGTGGAGGAAATTAAATCCCGGGGTATCAAGCCAATGCTGTACATCCGGGAGATGCTGTCAAAGGATACATTAAGGCTGGAGGACCCTGCCTATATGGATGAGGCCATAGAAAACGGGTACGTACCCAAGAGAGCAGACGGCAGCCCTTATGTATTCCGTCATAATGCAGCGCCCACAACCTACGTGGACTATTCCAATCCGGCAGCGAATGTCTGGTGGGAGGCCCGGGTTCGCAGGTTGCTGGACTTTGGTGGCGAAGGCTTCATGCTGGATTTCGGGGAGAATATCCAGCCGGACATGGTGTTTTATAACGGGAAAACCGGACGTAGCATGCACAATCTGAATCCGGTTCTGGCTGCCAAAGAAACCGCTGCTGTAATAGATAAATATGAACGTGAAAATCCCGGGCGGGAAATCATGTTTTTTACCCGGGCAAGTTTTACCGGCAGACCCGGCTCTGCGGCCTACGAGCATGCGCAGTTTCTGGGAGACAACTGGCAAACCTGGGATTCGGTGACCGGCTTGCCCGCGGTCATCCCCGATGTACTCAACCGGGGTTTGGGTGGTTCACATAACCTGACCACGGATATTGCCGGCTATATCGACTGGGCCGGCAAGAGTGCGGACAAGGAACTCTTTATCCGCTGGACGCAACTGGCCACCTTTATACCGGTATTTCGTTTGCATAATTCACCGCTGAAAGAACTTATCCGCCCGTGGGATTTTGATGAAGAAACCCTGGAACATTTCAAAGATGCCATTGCCTTGAGAAAAAAGGCGCTTCCCTATATGAACAGCCTTTGGGAAGAAGCAGCAGCAACTGGTATGCCGTTATGGCGACCCATGTGGCTGGTATTTCCCGATGATACGCGCTTCCGTGATAACAAGGACCAGTTCATGCTGGGAGATGATGTGCTGGTGGCGCCGGTAACCGCCCCGGGGGCTCTTAACAAATCGGTGGTCCTGCCGGAGGGATGCTGGACGGAGATGAACAGTGGCATAACCTATGATGGCAATCAGACCGTTGAGGTTGCCGCGCCGCTACTGGTGTTGCCTTATTTCTTCCGTTGTGGCACGGCGCCGTTCTGATCGGCTTCGATTCGAAATAACAGGCGATGTTGTGCGATTGCCAGGGGTGGGCGTTGATGCCCGCCCCGAGGGGTTAGTATTCGGAGTATACGGCCTGTTTTCAGGTGAGGCATGCGCCTCCGGATTCTGTTAAATCTCTATGTAGTATTGCCTGTGCTATGGTGATATTCTTCGAGTGCCTGAAGAATAATCAATAATTGGGAGGGACCCCGGTGTTCAGAGAACGGAATCGTGACTTCAAATCCTTTATTTCCTGTGTTTTTGTCTCCTTTTTTCTGCTGGGCTGCAAACCCACCATCCCTGTCAAGAACGGTGCCATTATCGCTGACCTGTCCGGTAAAGCAGGACAGAGCCGGCTGTTCTCCGTTACAGTGCCAGAGTCAATTGACGGGCTCCTGGTTCAGGCATCAGATAACGAAACGGTGACTATCGACTTGCTGGATGAGGACGAAAACAGTCTCGGTCAGTGCTCTTCGGAGCGCCTGTGTTCAATTGATCATCCTTCGCCAGCCAAGTATCTTATAAAGTTGTCAGGGTCTGCCGCTTATTCGGGTGTATCCATTACTGCTTCCTGGGGTGGGGAAACCGAAGCGGTACTGCAAAACAATGCAGAAGAGACCGGTATTGCTGTGCCGGAAACCGGAGTCATTCTCAAATCGTTCTATCTGTCGCAAACCGAGCCGTTGGTGCAGGTTCTGTCCGAGGGGACAGGCGGCAGCACGGTGCAGATCCTTGACCGGTTTGGCGACACAAAGGCAGATTGCTCCGCAGGTTCTCCGTGCCGTGCCAGTCAGTTGGCGCAAGGCCTGTATTTTTTACGACTGAGTTCCGATACTGCGCTCACCGATGCTTCACTGAAAGTCAGCTGGGGTGAGGCTACCGGCGTGACCTTGCAAAACGGACTGCCGAAGGCTGTCAGCGGTAATGCGGGTGAAGAGATTCTGAATACGCTGTATTTTCCTGCTGGTGCAGACTCACTGTTAATTACAACGAATCAGACCGATGCGTTCGTTGATATTCTGGATGACAGTGGCGGAATACTGAAAGCCTGCGGATATGGGGCCTGTTCTCTGGAGGGGCTCAGCGAAGGCCTCTATCGGGTGCGAACAACCATGCAGAGCGACGCCAGTTCTGGCTACATCACTGCTGCATGGGGTGGCCCTGACCTTTCACTGCTGTCAAATGGCGGTATGCTGAAAAGTCTGAGCGTGCCCGGTGGCGGCGGGTATGTGTTTCCGGTTTATTTATCGGATGCCGTGGAATCGGGCCTGGCGCAGGTTGGCGCGCAATCAACTCTGGAATTGCGTATTTATGACTTGCTGGGCGGTGTTAGCGGCAACTGTATTGAAGTAAACCTTTGTTCCTTTGATGTTCATCAGGCGGGCACCTATTTTATCCATGTCGAGAACTTCACCGAAGCAGCGGTCTCGTTTGATCTGGCTGCCGCATGGGCTGGTGCCGGGGTTCATACTCTGGCGGATGGTGGTGATGTAAAACGTTATTCTATGGCGCCCACTGAGTCCCGCATCGAATCATTTTATGTGACTGATAATGTCATGGGGGCAATGGTCAGGCCAGGTGATCATGTATCGGCAGAGATCATCACCCGGGATTACCGGGGAGACTACGATGTTAACTCCAGTTGTCGGGAGCAAATGCCCTGCGTTATCAATAGCAGGTTTGGTGGTGAGCCGGTAAATCCGGGCCCTTATTTCCTGAGGGTCACCAATGAGCAGCAAGCTCAGATTGAGTTTAACCTGGCGATGGCATGGGCAGGTGAGGAATACGCAACGCTTGCGAATGGTGTGACTGGTAAGGAAACCGCGTTGCAAAGCAGAGATACCCTGCTCGAAGTGATTTCACTGCCGCCCGGCCGAAAATCTGTGGCTGCTCTTCTGGTATCAGATGCTGCCCTTTATGTTGATGTTTTCGATTTGGGGGGAAGTCTCATCCAGTCCTGCGGAATGGAAGAGCCCTGTATATTCGAGGGGACAGATGACTTTTACTTTCTTTCGGCGACTAACAATTCAGAGGCAGAAACCAGTGTGGCGGTGGCAGCGGCCTGGGCAAATGAGAGCGTTGCCACGCTACAAGACGGAATAACGGACCAGTGGTTTTCGCTGGCGCCCGGAGAGGTCAGCCTTCAGTCAATATCTGTGCCCGGAGATATCACCGATGCCTTGTTGATGTTCAGAGATATTCATGATTCCGTCACGGCCCTTGTTTTTGACCAGTCGGGAGCTTCTGTTGCAGGCTGTGGGCCACATTACTTCTGTAGCTTTTATACCTGGTCTTTTGACGCTGAGGAGTATTTTGTGGTTTTTCGCAATGAATCAGAAAATGACTCCACCACTTTCAAACCGGTGGTCGCGCTGGCTTCAGAAAGTACTTATACCTTGGCCAATGGCGGATTCAGACCGGAAATAGTACTCGAACCCAACGAGCTACACATTGAGTCTGTGTTTCCGTCGGCGGGCACCGGTTTTTACGGTGCTTATGTTACGCCGTACAGACCCTCAACGGTGATGTCTTCATTTACCATGATGAACGCTCACGGAAACCCGGGATGCTATGAACCTTTCTGCGGGTTCCAAAGAACGATGGGTGCGGTCTTTATCAGTTTATATAATTTTGGCAATGAGCCTCAGGTGACAGCGCTCTCTGCTGCTTGGGTTAATGGGAATCAGGGCTCTCTTGCCAGCGGCAGCACTTTGTCCGGATTGACCGGAGCCGTGGGAGATCAGATGCTGCATTCATTCGTTCCTGATGAAGCGGGCCAGGTAAACATTACAACAGCTGAGTCATCAGTGGAGGTTTCCGTTCTCGGTCCGAGCGGGGATGAGCTGATAAGCTGTCAGAACGCCTGCAGTGCCCAGGTTTTTCAAGGCAACCCGTATTATTTTCGTATTCGGTTTCTGGATAATGCAGAAAGCGCAACGGTTACCATAAACTGGTAATGGTTGCGCCAGGTCCCGGCGTTTAATTGTCTGGCAAAGCTATAAAATAATCGGTTAACTATCTTCCGCCACCCGCCACCCGGCGCCGGAAGGCGGCCAGGGGGTGGGTGGTAATAAAGGCGAGCTGGACGTTGTCGCCGGGGTGAAGCTGGGTTTCATGATTGGTGCGAATCTTTACCAGAGTGCCGTCTTCCAGGGTCACGGCATAAAGGCGTGACGGGCCCTCGTAACGGGTCCAGGCCACGATGCCGTTGCCATCAGTGGCAGGGGAGAGGGACAAATCATCCGGGCGAACCAGCAGATCTACGTTGCTGGCGTCGCCGTCCACCGAGGCTGCCGGTACATTCCCCAGATTGGTGGTGGCGCTGGCGCCGTCCGGGTTGAGTCTGCCTGGCATAAAACTGGCCTCCCCCAGGAAGCGGGCAACGAATCGATTGGCCGGCTGGCTGTAGCAGGTTTCCGGGGTGTCCAGTTGTTCCAGCCTGCCCGCTCTGAGAATGCCAACGCGGTCACCGACGGACAGGGCTTCTTCCTGGTCGTGGGTCACCCAGATGGCGGGCACGCCGGCTTTCTTCAGTGCATTGCGTATCTCCCAGCGCAGGCTGTCTTTCAGGGCGGCATCCAGGTTTGATAAGGGTTCATCCAACAGGATAAAGGTTGGCTCGTGGGCCAGGCTGCGAGCCAGTGCGACGCGCTGCTTCTGACCGCCGGAGAGGGTGGCAGGCTTGGCTTTGCGAAAGGCATCAAGCCCCAGCACCTCAATCCAGTGATTTGCCAGAGTCTCATCCTTCAGGCGGAAAGCCACATTTTGCTGAACGGTTAAATGAGGAAAAAGGGCGAAATCCTGAAATACCATGCCCACGTTGCGTTTTTCCGGGGGTACCGGGCTGCCGGGGGTGGCGGTCCATTTTCCCAGCTGGATTTCGCCGCCGGAAATGGGCACCAGTCCTGCCAGTGCCTGTAATATGGTGGTTTTACCACATCCGGTGGGACCCACCAGCATCAGAACTTCATTTTCTGCCAGCTCCAGGCTCAGGTCCTTGACCACAGCAGTGGCATCGTAATGTACGGACAGGTTACTGACTTTTAGCATGGGAACAGCCTAATCCTGCGAAACTTCAATCCTGGGAGATGTCAAAGTCACCCCGACGCTCGCCCGAAAACATCAGTGCCAGACCCAGCGCCGACATCAGCACCAGCAACAGACCGGGGATGGCAGCCCTGCCAAAATAACCGGCTTCGTACACCCGCCACAGGTAAGTGGCCAGGGTTTCGAAGCCTGTGGGGCCGAGCATCAGGGTGGCGGGCAGTTCCCGCATGGCCTCCAGAAAAACCAGTGCAGCCCCCGCTACCATGCCCCGTAGTATAAGCGGCAATGTCACCCGTTGAAATGCCTCTGTGCGGCTGGCACCCAGCAGTCGGGCGGCATGCACCAGGCTGTTATCCATTTTTTCAGCCGTTGAACGCACTGAGCCAACCGCCAGCGGCAGGAATCTCAGTACGTAAGCCAGTACCAGTAACGCCAGGGTCTGGTACAGGAATGGCAGCTTTAATCCCACATACACCAGCGCGGTACCCATTACGATGCCGGGCACACCGAAGCCAAAATAGGTTACCCGCTCCATGATTTTGCCAGCACGTCCTGCCATGGCTGCAAAGGCAACCGGCACGGCCAGTACCACCGCCACCAGTGCGGCGATTAGCGACGCATGGCCCGAATTCCAGGCGTAAGACCAGTCAAACCCCCCGGTGCCCTCTCTTGCCAGCCATATCCCGAACACTGACAACGGCAGCAGGATGGACAGAAAAAACACCGGAAATACCGCAACCCCCAGCAGAACCACCTGGCGCTTTTCAGGCCACAGCGACAGGGTGCGCCCCGGCTTTTCGCGAACGCTTTTGGCGCGGGACTCCAGGAACAATACCAGACCAACGATCACCATTAACTGCAGGGAGAGCATGGCAGCCTGGCTGAGCCCAAAGGCGTTGTATTCAACGTAGATAACCCGGGTAAAGGTATCCAGCCGCATAATGGCCGGCGTGCCGAAATCCGAGAGTGCGTACAGCGCCGCCAGCAGGGCCCCTGCGGCAATGCCATTGGCCGCTCTGGGCAATACGACCCGCCAGAGGCTTGTGCCCAGGGACATGCCCAGGGTTCTGGCCGCATAAACCATGCTGCCGTCCAGGCTGCACAGCGAGGCCCGGGTGGTAAGTAACACAAAAGGGTAGGTGTAAAGCGTCATTACGATCACAGCACCGGGCAGGCCGTAAAAGGATGGGGTGCTCAGGCCGATGAGGTTATTGATTTCACCACCGGGGCCAAACGCCGCGTAAAGTGTAAAAGCACCGATGTAACTGGGTATCGCCAGGGGAGCAGCAAGCACGATTAACCATAAGCGCCTCAGGGGAAGCTGTACATAGGCGGTGATCAGTGCCAGCGGCACGCCAATCACCACCGCTCCCAGTGCCGTCAGTACCGTCAGCAGCAGCGTATTGGTCAGCACCCGCAGGTTGTGGGCATCAAACAGATGGGTGGCATCGCTGGACAGTGATATCAGCACCCCCACCGGCAACAGCGCAAAAAGCGCGATCACCAGGGCAAAGGGGTAGGAAAGGGGCCAGCGTGTCATAGCACGCCGGCGTTGCGCATCAGATCCAGTGTTGATCGCAGGTCGGACAGCCGGTCCAGGGAAACATCCGGGGGTGAAACCGACGACAACAGTGGCAGGCCTTCAGGAGGCGTTACTCCCCGGGCCATGGGTATTTCGTAGGCCTCGGTGGCCAGATAG
>JAWVYU010000219.1:0-8702 GCA_033722575.1 Ketobacteraceae bacterium
AGCGAAGGGAAGCGCAGCTGTTTCGCAGCCTGGTGGGTACCAGCCGGTCGGTGATCAAGGTGCGGGAGCTGATGGCTCAGGTGGCCGATAAGGATGTCAATGTACTGATTACCGGCGAATCCGGTACCGGTAAAGAAGTGGTGGCCCGCAACCTCCACTATAACTCTCATCGACGCCACAAGCCCTTTGTGCCGGTTAACTGCGGCGCCATTCCCAATGAGCTGCTGGAAAGCGAACTCTTCGGCCATGAAAAGGGCGCCTTTACAGGCGCCGTGACCAGCCGCGCCGGCCGTTTCGAAATGGCCCAGGGTGGTACCATTTTCCTCGATGAAATCGGCGATATGCCACTGCATATGCAGGTCAAACTGCTGCGGGTTTTACAGGAACGAACCTTTGAACGGGTGGGGGGAGCAAAAACCATTGAGGCGGATGTTCGCGTGATTGCGGCAACTCACCAGAATCTGGAGAAACTGATTGAGGAGGGCAAATTCCGCGAGGATCTCTATTACCGGATTAACGTATTTCCTATCGAAATGCCCCCTTTGAGGGAGCGTACCGAGGATATTCCTTTGTTGCTCAATGAACTGGTAGCTCGCATTGAAAATGAAAAGCGGGGCTCTATACGGTTCAATTCCGCCTCAATCATGGCGCTGTGCCGCCATGACTGGCCCGGTAATGTTAGGGAACTCGCGAATCTGGTGGAACGACTTCTGATTACTCATCCCTACGGCGTAATTGGCGTATCGGATCTGCCGAAACGTTTCCGGCACGTGGATGAAATTGATGAAGAAACCCAGGAGCAACTGGAGCAGGCGCAGCAGCAGGGCCCTGGTTATATCAGTATGGATGCCCCGGCGCTGATCCCCGTGAACGGTATAGACCTGAAGGAGTACCTGAGTTCCCTGGAATGCAACCTGATTCGCCAGGCGCTGGATGACAGTAACGGGGTAGTGGCGCGAGCGGCGGAAAAGCTTCGTATTCGCCGAACGACCCTGGTTGAAAAGATGCGTAAATACGACCTGAGCCGGGCCAGCTAGCAACCCGGCTCAAGACGCAAACTAAATGGCGCAGGCCTTTCCTCCTGGCGCATCGAACACACCATTACCATCCGTATCAACAAACACCGGGTTGGTGGTTACCCTGGGGGTTTCAGCAGGGTCAAACTGCTCAAATACCGCTGGCAACCGGTCTTTTCCAAATCCCAGCACCACCACATGAGCGTCTGTATCAACGGGCACCGGAATCGTTATGTCATCTGAAAACTTGATGGCGGAATCTTCCGGGTTACTTGTGGTTACTCGCGCAACCTCGTCACAATTCACGTAGATTCTGGCATGGTCAACATCAATTTCCGGAATAGCTTCAATCCGGAGGTTTAGCTGTACCTCACCGTCAGTATCCGTGACGGTATCCCCCAGGCCGGCAACACCGTTTATGCCCACCCGTGCGAATGCCCCGAAACTGACTACTACATCTCCACCCGTCACGGACGCTACCATTTCATCAATGTCGAATGCTGGCGGATGGTCCGTGGAAGATCGAAAATAGGTACGCGGGGAACCCGGTGTCATGTAGTCATGTACGTCACTGGCACCGGTGGCAATAATTCGATGCCCATGATTCAGAAAACTCATCCAGTCTTCGAAAATGCCTGAGCTGAAGACTTTCTGGCGGCCGTTCATGTATTCCATGGCCTCGAAATCCCAGGACCACAGCGCGGCATCTGCAGGTAACCCCAGGGATGCCGGATTCAGATTCGCAGCCGGTGCTCCGGCAATACGGTCCCATTCAATAATGTCCAGGTATTCTCCCCGTGGGTGGGCAAAGGTGCGAATACGTGCGCCAGCCGCTTTTTCGGCAGCAAAGACTTCTGCAATATCCAGCCCGTACCAGGGTATAAAGTCACGGGTTTTGGCAGGGTCAGGATTCAGCGGAAACGCAATGGTGTGATTTGGCAGTGACGCCGTCACCTCCTGGCCGATAATGGTGGCAATATAATTATCCGCACCCACATTGGACACCGCGGGTGCCAGGTCCGTTATGATTTCGTGGTCGGTGGCCACCACAATCTCCAGCCCGGCGGTTACCGCAGTGCGGATACGGTCCTCTTTGCTGACTTCGCTGTCCGGGCTGGGTGCTGAATGAACGTGGGCATCATAGGACAGGTATCCCTCGGTGTTCACCCAGTGTTTCAGGGTTGCATTTAGTGTGGTGGTTGCAAACGCAGGTACGGTAATCTCCGTGTTATGGATCCCATATTCAAATCCCCGGGATACGCCCACCTGATAGGTTCCCGGAGCCAGTGGCTGCCGGCCTTCACCAGAGATACTGTAAATCCGCTCAACCACTTCACCATTCTGAAACAGGGTAATCTTGGCGGGCATGCCCGCGCCATTTTCATCAACAATGCTATAGGCAAGTTCGCCCTGGCCTTCCAGACTGATATCCAGCTGTTGCGCGAGCGGGTCCGCCTGGTCAGCCCGGTAAAGCGGCACAGGTACGGAGTCCACCCGGCCGGGTGCGGATACCACCACCCGGTAAACCTGGTCCTGAAGATATTTGAACACCGGAACAGATCCGGAAAAATACCCGTTTTCATCCGCATAGGCCGTCAGAAAAGTCTCCCAGGGCCAGCCTTCCAGAAAGCGTTGTTTTTTGGTCTGGAACTGGATCCGCGCCCGGGGAACAGGGTCTCCGGACAGGCTGTCAGTCACCTGAACAGACACCGGCGTGTCCACTACCTCTGATACCATCGGCACGTTATCCACGTGGGTGCGTACGGCGTTATATTCGTCGGCATTGGTAACCGTGACAAAAAAGCGCTGTTGCCTGGAATCACCGTCCTCACCGGCAGGACTCAGGAACTGGCCAAGAAAGGTGTTCGCCATCTGGTTGGCATCCAGCAAAGCATCCACACCGGCGATCCGTGTGGTGGTCAGTACGTCGGTGTCGGCACTGTAAACGTAGGCATTTCCGTTTTCATTGGTGGTAACCCAGGGAATCCGGTGCTGCAGGCCAAGGCCGGCAAGATCCACGTCGAATGCCGAGAAGGTATTCAGTGTCGGTCCCTGACCGGAAGCCATCAGCACGAAAGCAATGTTATAGCTGTTAAAGCCCCTGCGCGTGTTAATCAGGTTATACTCGATTTTCAGAGTGGAGGAATCCGGCTCCAGGATATAGTCCACCACCAGTTTCAGATCAAAAGGTTCAGACAGGTATTTCGGCTCGGCCGCCAATACCGCATCGCCCATTAACGTAAGCTCCAGCAACCAGTAATAGTTGTCCGCACCGGTTGCTCTGATGATGGCGGCGTCACCATTGCTGCCATCGTTCAGCACCTCAATGGATTCCGCCTTGAACGCCCGGAAAGTGGAACGGTGCTGTTCCACGGCGTTGAGCTTGCCTACCATTAACGGCAACTCAAAGAAATGCTCCTCGCTGTCCTGACGACAGTCCTTCAGCGCGACAGCATCCACCAGAATGCCCGGGTAGTGGTAATAGGTTTTCTGTTCTCCCATCCCGGTGATGGCAAACAGCGCGCGGTCGTTTGCCAGAATATAGTCGCCTTCAGAGGCAATGGCGTTGGGGCCGGTAAGTTCGAATCCGGGTTCCGTCAGCCGGGTGGCAGTGGCCCGTCCGGCGCCGGGGCAGTAGTCCTGAACGGTGCGGAGGGGAGCAGCGGTTTCTCCGGGCGCCTCAGTGGCGCGGGAGTCGGTGTTGTCGTTGGCACCATCACCACTGCCGCCGCAGGCAGCAAGAAGGAGGCTCAGGGCGCATAGCAGGCCGGGCAGGGGGAATCTGAAGTCTGATCGCATAGTTTTATTATTGTATTGTGGGTGTTTGCGTTGGTTCTGATCATTATTAGCACGATGGTGCCATTGCGGCAATAGTCCATCTACAGGAGTCAACCCGCTGCGGGCCGCCGTTTCCAGTCAATTGCTTGACTCTTTTCCGATCAAATGCCCTGTTTTTTCCTTAACTGCTTGTTGTGAAAGCCGATTTCTGAATAGGCACGGGCTTTGCAGTTTCCAGACAAAACCGTGTTTTAACGTCAGGAATTTAACAGGTGGATTTGGTATGAGTGCACAAGCGGCCCAGCAGGTAGGCGCGACAACAGACTATGAGGGTGTGGCGGTTGAATCCGATAACTCCCGGGAGTTTTCCGAAAAGCTGCAGGATACCATTGATGTTTTCAGTCATCTTTCGGCACAGCTGACAGACTCCTATCACCAGCTGGAACAGCGGGTAAATATACTCCAGGGTGAACTGCAGGAAACTGATCGCCAGCGTGCCCGCGAACTCAACGAAAAGGAAAAACTGGCCAGCCGGTTCGAGCGGGTACTGGACGTGATGCCCACCGCGGTGATTACCCTGGATGGTAATGGCCGGGTCATACATGCCAATGGCGCGGCGCGGTCACTGCTGGGAGAACCTTTGGAGGGTGAGCGCTGGATCGATATTATCAGTCGCTGCTTTTTGCCGGACCCCATTGATGGCCATGAAATCGCGCTGAAGAACGGCAAACTGGTGAGCCTGGCCACCCAGTCGCTGGGTGAGGAACCCGGACAGATTATTGTTTTGAATGACCTGACAGAAACTCGGCGTCTGCAACAGCAGGTGAGCCACCACCAGAAACTGTCAGAGATGGGCAAAATGACCGCCTCGCTTGCCCATCAGGTTCGCACACCACTGTCTACAGCGCTGTTGTACGCCGATCATCTGACACAGCCCAAGGTGGGCTCGGTCCGCAAAATCCGTTTTGCACAAAAGCTCAAAGAGCAACTCCTGCATTTGCAAAGCCAGGTAAACGATATGCTGATTTTCTCAAAGGGCGGTATCGTCATTGAGGACTATGAGCCCGTTGGCAGGCTGGTATGCGAACTGACGCAGCGTTTTGAAGAAATATCCGCGCGCAAGGGAGTTCATATTTATACCGAGCTGATGACCATGGGCATGAGTATCAAATGCAATCGCGACTTGCTCACTTCCGCCCTCAGTAACCTTATAGACAACGCCATTCAGGCAATGGCGGAGCAGGGCACAGAACAGCCCATGATTATTGTCCGTGCCCGGGAGCATCCCAAAGGGATTGTCAACCTGTCCGTTATTGATAACGGTCCGGGTCTTCCGGAGGAATTGCTCGAGAAAGTCAAAGAACCTTTCTTTACCACCAAATCCACTGGCACCGGCCTTGGGCTGGCGGTGGTTCAGGCTGTAGCTGTGGCTCATGGTGCGGAGTTTTCCATAACAAACCGCCCCGAGGGCGGATTACAGATTGATATTGCCATGCCGCTGCAGGCGGCAGCGCGGCGCGCTTGATTAACATTTCTAGGGTTGGAGTAAAGCACAATGAAAGAACACAAGATTCTGGTAGTGGAAGACGACCTGGACTTAAGGGAAGCTATTGTCGATACACTGGAAATTGAGGATTACCAGGTGCTACAGGCGGGAAACGGCCAGGAAGCACTGGCGGTTCTGGAATCCGAAAATATTGCTCTGGTGGTGTCCGATGTGAACATGCCGCAAATGGACGGTTACCAGCTGTTGCGCAAAATATCCGTTAACTGGCCGAGTCTGCCGGTGCTGATCATGACAGCTTATGGCAGCATTTCCAATGCTGTGGAGGCCATTCGTAACGGCGCTGTGGATTATCTCGAAAAGCCCTTTGAGACCAGCAAGCTGATTGATGCCGTCAGCAAATTTCTGCCAAGCCTTTCTGCGGACAACGGTGAAGCGCCGGTGGCCGTGGATGCCGAAACCCGAAGAGTATTTCAACTGGCAGAACGGGTTGCAATGACAGATTCCACAGTACTGATTATGGGTGAAAGCGGGACAGGTAAAGAGGTGCTGGCCCGTTATATCCATCGTCATTCCGACCGTGCCGACAAGCCTTTTGTGGCCATCAACTGCGCCGCGATTCCGGAGAATATGCTGGAAGCAACTCTGTTTGGTCACGAAAAAGGTGCCTTTACCGGCGCCCATCAAAGCAGTGCCGGCAAATTTGAACTGGCCAATGGGGGGACATTGCTGCTGGATGAAATCTCCGAAATGGATGTGAATCTGCAGGCCAAATTGTTGCGGGTGTTGCAGGAAAAAGAAGTGGAGCGCATCGGCGGCAAGAAAACCATTCCCCTGGATGTCAGGGTTCTGGCAACCACCAACCGTAATCTGAAAGAGCACGTTAACGAAGGCAAGTTCCGTGAAGACCTGTATTACCGGTTGAATGTATTCCCGCTGGTATGGAAGCCGCTCCGCGAGCGCCGTGATGACATTATTCCCCTGGCAGAGCGCATGATTGCCGAGAAACAAAAGGATCATGAGATTGCCATTGTTCTGGATGAAGGCGCCAGAGGCAAGCTGCTGGCGCACAGTTGGCCGGGAAACATTCGTGAGCTGGATAACGTGATTCAGCGTGCCATGATTCTGGCCCACGGACCCATTATTCAAGAGCAGGATATTCTGATTCTGGATGACGAGGCCATACCCGGCAGTGCCGGCGATAGCGGGCGTTTCGAATTCGGTTACCCGGAAAGCGCCGGTGCCAGCCCATTGGGGGAAGATCTGAAAAAACATGAATTCCAGATGATTATTGACACCCTCAAGGCAGAACGTGGCAGCAAGAAAAATACAGCAGAAAAACTGGGAATAAGCCCCCGAACTTTGCGTTATAAGCTCGCCAAAATGCGTGAGTACGGTATTGATGTGGATGAAGTTGCCTGAATAATTCATTGGCCTGTAAACCTGGCACAAAGATTGAACTAAAGCAGTAAAACCCGTGAAGTGCCAATTCCCTGACACTTCCCTGAAGCAACCGACTCCGGTGGAGAAAGACTATGTCCCTACAGGTAGAAATGAACCGAATGCTGGCCCAGATGAAAGCAATGGAGCAGGCTGCCAATCTGGACAGAGTACAACCCACTAACCTGGCAGCACCCGGCGTACAGAAAGCCGCCGAAGCCAGTGAGCCCGACAGCTTTTCCAGCATGTTCAAGCAGGCGGTGAATCAGGTGAACAGTCTGCATAAAACCACGGGCGAATTGCGCGATGGCTATCTGATGGGAGACCCTAATATCGATATTACCCGGGTGATGGTGGCCAGCCAGAAATCCAGTATTGCCACCCAGGCCATGATTCAGGTGCGCAATAAAGTGGTGGAGTCCTACAAAGAAATCATGAACATGCCCGTCTGATCCGTTGCTGTATTTTCGGTTTAATTAACTCAGGAGTTTCCCCATGGCAGATAGCGCAGTAGCCGACGAAGCCGTAAAGCCCTCTTCAGGGTTCGCAGCCGCAATGGAGGGTATCGGTGGCCTCTCTGTGTTGCGACAGATTGGATTGATGATTGGTTTTGCGGCCAGTGTGGCGGTTGGTCTGGCCGTTGTGTTGTGGTCCAAGGAACCCAGCTACCGCCCGCTGTATACCGATATTTCTCATCTGGAAGCAGGTCAGGTGGCGGACATGCTCGATCAGGAGCAGATCCAGTATAAAATCGACACCAACACCGGCATGCTGCTGGTGGATTCCAACAGAATCCATGACGCCCGGATCAAGCTGGCCCAGGAAGGATTTCCTGCCGGCAAAACCATGGGTTATGAGTTGCTGGACAAGGAGCAGAGTTATGGCACCAGCCAGTTTATGGAGAAGGCTCGCTATTATCGCAGCCTTGAAGGTGAGTTGGCTCGTACGGTTGCGTCCATGAACCCGGTCAGAAACGCCCGCGTCCATTTGGCGATTCCCAAGCGCTCCGTGTTTGTCAACGATAGCCGGCGCCCTTCGGCGTCTGTATTTGCCGAGCTTTATAATGGTCAGAGCCTGACAAAATCCCAGGTGGCGGCCATTGTTCACCTGGTATCTTCCAGTATTCCCGAACTCAGTGAGTCCGACGTCGCCGTAGTGGACCAGCGGGGCAATCTGTTGTCTGAAAAAGACAAGGATTCCGATATCGCCATGGCGGCCAAACAGTTCGAGTACACCCAGAAAATCGAGGAGCGCCTGATTAATCGCATTGCCAATATTCTTGAACCCATTGTAGGGATTGAGGGTTACAAGGTTCAGGTGGCCGCCGATGTGGATTTCAGCGTGAAAGAACAGACGGCAGAGTCCTTTAACCCGGATTTGCCGGCGGTACGCAGTGAGCAGACTCTGAGTGAGGTCAGTGGAGTGGGCGCGGGAGCAGCCGGCGTACCCGGTGCGCTTTCCAATCAGCCTCCCGGCGCGGTGACCGTTCCCGAACAGGGCGGGGCCGCTGGCCAGGGCCAGGAAGGCACCGGAGAAAACAATAATGTACGTCGCCAGGCCACCCGTAACTACGAGCTGGACCGTACCATCAGCCATACCCGGCATCAGGTGGGCAGAATCCAGCGTCTCACTGTGGCAGTGGTGCTGGACGACAAGTGGACCCAGGCCTCGGCTGCCGAAGGTGGTACCAGCAAACGGGTCAAGCGCCCCCTGACCGACGCGGAGATCGAGCGGATTAATCTGCTGGTGCGTGATGCCATAGGCTATTCCGCCGCCCGGGGCGACAGCGTTTCAGTGATCAATCAACCCTTCAGTGAAGTGGAAGTGGAAACCGTGGAAATTCCCCCCGTGGAATGGTGGAAAGAGCCCTGGGTAGCGGACATTGCCCGTATTGTTGCCGGGTTTTTATTACTGGTGCTGCTTTTCTTTGGCGTATTAAGACCTATATTTAAGAGGTTGGTGGA
>JAWVYU010000220.1:0-8655 GCA_033722575.1 Ketobacteraceae bacterium
AGTGCATTGGAATGGGCCCAGGCCACTTCCTCCAGCCATTTGAGATACACCACGTTATTGGTGTGGCCCATGATATCAATCGCATCGGCCGTCACGGTTTTATCCATCAGAAATGGCGTTTGGAAATCCCAGTCAAATAACATAGTTGTCATGCCTGCATTATCCGGAGGGTTTCTGGTGGGTAACCTTGTTGCGCAGGTAAACGGGTAATGCGTCTGTGGCAGCCACCCCTTCACCCGCGTGAAACCGGGGCATGGCCAGCGCCAGTACATCCAGCGCATGGGTAAAAACCCCACTGTGCACATTGTCCAGTTCACAAAAAGGAGCCGGCATTACCTGCTGATACTGCCAGCCGGTACCCACACCATGCCAGCCACTTGACGTTGTAACATCGCGGGTTTGCATTTCCGACGGCGGACAAAGGAACTCCTCCGATAGCGGTTGCATCAAACCGTTACTGTCCAGACAAAAGCAGCACCAGTAAATCTCACCCATCCTGGCATCAATGGCGGCCACTGTTTTGTTATGCTGATATTCCCGGTAACCACGCTGGGCCAATGCCTGCAAGGACGACACCGGAATCACCGGCAACTCCAGGGCAAAAGCGAGCCCCTGCACCACACTGGCGGCAATACGCAGCCCGGTAAAAGCCCCCGGGCCCCGCCCAAAAGCGATGGCGCCCAGATCGCGCCGCTCAATGGCTGCCTCCGCCAGCAGCTCCTCCACCATGGGCAACACTTTTTCGGCGTGTTTACGGGGTATGTCCGTGTAACGTTCATAAACACGATCGCCCTGTCCCAGCGCGCAGGAACAGGCCTCGGTGGAAGTATCGATTGCTAAAATCCAGTCGCTCATAATCATCCATCTTGATGTGCCGGACCGCGATTATCGCAATTTTCAAAATGAAGACCTATGTTTTGAGCTGAATTTTCTGTAAAAAAATATCAGAATAGCGCTATCACCATGCAGAGCAAACCGGCACACAGCAGCATACCGAAATACAGGAGCCACCCATGAGCCCACCAGACCCCGGCGCAGGCGGTACAGTTGAGGTCAGCGGTATCATCCTGGCCGGTGGCCAGGGCCGCCGCATGGGTAACCGTGACAAAGGATGGGTAAACTTTGGTGATAAACCCATGATCAGTCACGTTGTAGAACGCTTGCGGCCACAGGTGAGTGAAATCCTTATCAGCGCAAACCGCAACCTGGAGCGCTATCGTGAGCTCGGATTTTCCGTGATTCCGGACACCGCCCATGGCCTGTCTCCTGATGACGGCTATCAGGGGCCCATCGCCGGAATCATAGCCTGCCTTGGGCGCATCCGCAGCGATTTTGCTGTCATTGTTCCCTGTGACGCACCGCTTATTCCCTCTGACCTGGTAGCGAACCTGGCTCAACGGGTCGATCAACACACCAGACTGGTGCTTTTTCGGGTTAATGACCGGCTGCAACCCTTGTTCGGACTGTATCACCGTGAGCTGGCTGATGACCTGCAGGCTTACTTTGAGTCCGGGGAGCGCAAACTGATGACCTGGTGCGAATCCATCAACCCGCAGATCATTTCTGTGGAAGACCGGGACGGCGAATTCTCCAATATCAACTCCCCGGAGGAAATGGCTGTACTGAAGCCATAAAAAAACCCGCCTGAACGACTTCAGACGGGTTTTCTGCAGCCCGGTCAGGCTGACCGGGCTTATCCTTGCGGTGTCACCCTGACTTCTTCTTCGGGCGACCGCGGCTGGCAGCTTTCTTCTTGGATGCGGCCTTTTTCTTGGTCGCAGCCTTCTTGGAAGAGGCTTTTTTAGTTGCAGCCTTTTTAGAGGCAGCCTTTTTCTTGGCTGCTTTCTTCTTGGGCGCCTTTTTAGCTGCCGATTTTTTGGCAGTTGCCTTCTTGGTTTTAGCCTTGGTCGCTTTCTTCTTACGACGCTTGGGCTTGGATGTTGCCTTTTTCTCAATTGACTTGATCTTGGACTTGGCTTTCTTTACAGCAGCCTTTGCCTTCTTCTCGGCAGTTTTGGCTTTTTTCTTCACTTTCTTCGTATCAGCCTTCGCACGGGCTTTACGCCAGCGTGACTCAAATGCTGCAATCGCTTTCTTCAGGTCCTCCTCAGCACGGGATGCCAACTGACTGGCGTACTCCTTGGTGGCTTCCACAGCGGCTTCTTCGACTTCCTTTGCAGCCTCTTCTGCCGATGCGATCGCATGCTTGATTTTGGCGGACCTCAACTTCTCGCGAGTTGCCTTGGCTTTGTCACTCAGTTTGGAAACAGCTTTCTTGGCCTTGTCGGCAGAACGCTTGGCTGCTTTGGTGCCGGCTTTCTTGGCCTTCTTGGCTTCCGCAGCTGCCGCTTTGCGAGCTGAATCCAGCTCATTTGCAAGAGATGATGATTCAGCGGAAAGCTTATCAACAATCTCTTGCGCCTTTTCAACAGCGGGTGATGCTGTCGTCTTTTTGGTAGAAGCACGTTTGGCAGTTGCCTTACGCGCCGATTTCTTTTTTGCTCTTGCCATTTTCTCTATCTCCTCAGCTATGGGGCTACTTTCTACTTTGAGAAAAGTACTTTTCTATAAAGCACAAATAGAAATAGCACCTCTAGAAAAAGTAGCACAAAAAAAATGCAAGTGATACATACACATGCAAATAATATTTAATAATGAATTTATTTCCAGCCGATAACTGTCTTTTTTATAAAAAATCATGGGATTTTGATAATTTTTTAATGAAAACTGCCTTCAAAAATCTATAAACGGGGCAAGACAGAAGGCACTGAAGCTCATGCTATAAATCCGGTGTCCGGTACTTTTATATTCTGAGAGGCAGGGATTGCTGTCTTGAGCAGTAAAACCATTCCATAAATTCTTCTGCACTGCGTACCGGTTTTTTTATTCATCGGTAATTCTTGTAAACCCGTAACTGAAAGACTCGAACAAAAATACAAATATGGACACCAACGATCCCCACCGGAAGTTTCATGGCTCCTTGCAGGACAGAACAAAAGCAGCGTGATTTTTGCCGTGAAAAATCATCATTCGGCGAACTGGCTGAGAACATCCAGGGCTGTTGCAGACCGTTGCTTCGGATACGCCCTGAACCGTAATAATTACCTTTATGGTGGACCGGAAATAAAAAAGGCGCCCTGAAGGCGCCTTTAATTTATTGTCCCGAATATTTACCGGAATCAGGACAGGGCATCAAATATTGCTTTCCTGATATCCTCGAGGCTGCCGACACCCTCTACCCGGTGATATTCTGGTGCATTATCAGAAGTTTCAGCCAGCTTTTTATAGAAATTCACCAATGGCTCAGTCTGGTCATGATAAACCGATAAACGATGGCGAACCGTTTCCTCGGTATCGTCATCGCGCTGAACCAGGGGCTCACCGGTTTCATCGTCCTTGCCTGGCTCTTTGGGTGGATTATATTTCACGTGATACACCCGGCCGGATGCCTCATGAACCCGTCTGCCACTCAGCCGATCCACAATTTCCTCATCGTCCACATAGATTTCCAGTACGTGATCGATATCGACGCCTGCATCCACCATGGCCTGTGCCTGGGGTATGGTTCTGGGAAAACCGTCAAACAGAAAACCGTTCTTGCAATCCGGTTCCTTGATCCGCTCTTTCACCAGGCCAATAATAATGTCATCAGAAACCAGTTCACCCCGATCCATAACCTCTTTCGCCTGAACGCCCAGCGGTGTGCCCGCCTTGACCGCCGCTCTCAGCATATCCCCCGTGGAAATCTGCGGAATCCCGAACTTCTCGCAAATAAATTGCGCTTGTGTGCCTTTTCCTGCTCCGGGAGCACCTAACAAGATGATTCGCATGAACAATCACTCCATTCAATGTGGTATTTCGAAATAATCTGAAACCTTTATCCTCGTCAGCCCAAAACACGCCCTGCAGACGCAATTTTGCTTTTATTATCTGATTTTTGAAGGAAAGGGGGAACGATACACACCTGCGGCAATTTACACAAGCATCCGGAACTGCCTGGAGAACAAAGCATAAGCCACTGATTAAAAAGAAAAAAGCACCATAGTGGTGCTTTTCTCAGAGGTTTTCAGGTCAAGATTTACGGGGGTCAGGCAGCAATTTGGCTGGCCAGGTCATCGATTTCTCCGCACAGCTCCATCACCTGGGTGTAAATTCCATAAAGCTCCTCGTCAGTAACCAGCGCGCCTGCCAGAGGTGACACATGATTGTCGGCCACTGCACCCATATCACCGATACCTTCATGGGCCAGCAGATAATTGCTGGTTTGCAGAATGCGGACATACTGCTCGTGCTCACCCTGATAACCGGGATTATTGTGCTCGGCGCAGCAGGTTACCACCTCTGCCGGAATCTGCCAGCGTTCCAGCAGCCATGCGCCCATCCTGTCGTGCCCCATGGCAACCACCGTCTGGGCCTGCCCCATGGCAATCACCTGTTTTTCCAGCTCGTGCAGTGGTGTACCAGGTTGCCTGGCCGCCATTTTGTTGAGCATCTTGAATTCAGGCGGAAACAGATGGCCGATGAGCATGACCCCGATATTGTGGAGCAGACCACAGAGATAGGCCTTTTCCGGATTCACATCGAAACGACCCTGGAGTTTTTTGGCGATGGTTTGCGACAAAATGGCGGAATAAAGTGAATGGCGCCAGAACATTTTCAGACCCAGCGGGCCTTCTTTGGGTATATTAAATGCCTGACTGGAGGCAATTCCCAGCGCCAGATTACATACCAGATCAAATCCCAGCACCCGCGTAATGGCCGTTTGAATGGAATCAATCTTGCCCTGGTAACCATAATAGGGTGAAGCAGCATAACGGATTACCTGAGCCGACACACTGGGATCGAGTTCCACCACCGAGGCAATCTGTCGGGCTGAAACTGCCGGGTCATGCACCATCTGGATAATCTTGGTGGCCATTGCCGGCATCGGCGGCAGGCGGTACAGCTTTTCAAGCTGTGCCTTGATACTGTCAGCGTCCAGCGGCCGCAATTCCGGACCCGCTTCCGCCGGCTTTTCATTGGACAGTACGGCTTTGGACACCGCTCCCATCAGATAGGCAAAGTCATCACCGGTGACGCTCACCAGACTGCAGTGGGTTCCGGCACGAAAATATACCCGCTCATGGTCCATCAGGGCGCGGTCAACCACACAGGGTAAACCATAAGGCTGCGCCACAGGAGGATAGGCACCCGGCTCCACATCCTTGAACCATACCGAAGCTTCCTCTTCGCTGGCGATACTGAAATCCCGCCGCAACATGCCGCTGAGCCGCTCCAGATCAAGCTCGTGACTGAGTGGATAAACCACCATGATATAGCTGCTCTTCTGGCTCTTCAGAACCCGGGTAACGGCAACTTGGGCAGGATCAACCGCCAGCTCGCCTGCCACTTTACTTAACGACGTGTCACGCAAATGCGGATGGGTATGAAAACAGATACCCGTTTGCTCCAGATAACGTTTCGTGGAAGTCGCTAGTGCCATGTAACTACACCTCGTGTAACGGCAAAAATACATTTATCAGCACTGATATTAGCGACTGGCTTTTGGATTTACCCCTAAATGGATTCAGACATCAGAACAAAGATTCAGATTTGTGAACCGGCCCCATTCTGTTAGAACCAACAGAAAAAAACACCGGCACTCTTATAGGAAAAACGACTATGCCTCAGCATTAATTTGCGTTACTCAACCTGCCGCTGGATGGTGATATCGGAAGTGGTGCCGGTGGCTTTTGTTGCAACGCCCCTGGTTACCCCTAACCAGTCTCCTTTCTGGGGCGTCGCCTGCCCGGACTCACTCAGACGGGCCGTCACTTTGACTTTGTCAAACAGGGAAATTTTCATGGAAGGCATCATGGCGTCTTCATCCGACAAGCTGACGGATACAGGAAACCGCTGGGGCAAAGGCAGCTTTTTTATGGCCAGCGGCATGGGCGGACCCGCTTCCGCCTGGGCATACACCATCAGAAAACCCTGGTTCATATTTGCGGTTACATCATCGGCCAGTTTTATCACCACAGACACCCCCTGGTCAGCGGCCGGTGCCTGCTGCTCTGCCAGCTTCAGTTTTGCCTGGCGGATACTGTTCTTGATAATTGATTGTGCCTTTTCATAGCCTTTCTGATTCGCTCCCATGGCCAGCAGCCGTTCCCAGCCGGTAATGGCGGTCTGATAATCTTCTGACTGGTAAGCAGCCATTGCCAGCATCATCAGCGCAGAGGGATTGTTGGGGCTTTGCGAAAGTACTTCCTTCAGAATCTTGCGTGATTCTATATCCAGACGCCCCTGGTTCTGCGCCAGCAGAGCCTGGGTATAGGTGAGCGCGTATTCGATATTGCTCTCATCCAGATAATGGGCGCGGCGCAATGCTTTAGTCGCATTATCCAGAAGATTGCGCTGATCGTTGGGGTTTCCGGTTTGCACCTGCAGGTAGGTGTTACCCAGAATGAACCAGAGCTCCGCGGCATTCTGCCGGGTCTGAGCTCTGCGCTGCAGCGCATAGACAAAATCCGCCATGGGAATACGCTGCAACTCCTCCGGCTCCAGTTCACCGGTAATCATGCGATCGATATAGGGATCCATCCGTTCCTGAACCGAAAACCATTCAGCGATGGTCTGGTTGTAGCCGGTGGTTTTGTAAACCACCAGAGTCACCACAGGAACAATCACCACCAGACTCAGAATCACACCTTTGGAGGTCTGGATTGCCTGCCGGCCTTCTGCCTCGGCGCGTTCCATATCCGCCAGAAAGTTTCTCTCCAGCTCGGTTTTCAGGGATTCGTAGTCTTCCTGGTCAGTGCGCCCTGCCTTGTAATCCGCCTCCAGCTCATCCATGCGCTGCCGGAAGATTTTTGCATTCAGCGCCTGGCGGGAGGTATCTTCACTGGGCTTTGCCTGCAGCGTTGGGAACACAAGAAACCATGCGGCAATCAGCGCAAGACATACCAAAATAATCCAAAAAATCATAAAACGTTATCCGAAGTATTCCTATGACTGAGACTTGTCATCGTCAGGGTTGTATTTTTTCAGCAGAGCCTCGACTTTCTCATGTTCGGAATCCGACAAGCTCACCGGTGCCCGGCTGTTTCTGCGCACATAAATAACCAGCGCGATCACAGCAATCAACAGGGCTGCAACGGGCCCGAACCACAGCAGCAGCGTGGACGTTTTCAGCGGAGGTCGATAGGTAACGAAGTCGCCGTAGCGGGCCACCATATGATCGGTAATTTCCTCTTTGCTCTTGCCTTCCTGCACCAGTTTGTAAACCCGGTCCTTGATCAGCTTGGCCACTCCGGCATCGGAATCAGCAATGTTCTGGTTCTGGCACTTGGGGCAGCGTAATTCATCAATCAGCTGATCAAATCGCTGCCGGCGATCTTCATCCTCGAACTCGTACACATTGATAGAAGCCTGTAACGACAGGGTCATCAACAGCAGAATCAATGGCAGTCCGTTCAGATAACGCTTGCTCATATTCAGGACTCGCTCTTGCCGGAAGGCTGCTGTTGCGACGTTGGATCAAAACCTCCGATTGCCCGCCATTTTGGCCACAGCACATCGCGCCAGGCCCGCTCATCCACCACCCCCACATGGTGGTAACGCACCACGCCGTCGGCATCGATCATAAAGGTTTCAGGGGCCCCGGTAATACCCAGGTCCAGTCCCAGCTCACCGTTCTCATCAAAAATCACCAGCCGGTAGGGGTTCCCGTGAAGATTAAGATAGGCTTTCGCGGCCTCCCGCTCATCGGTGTGATCAATCCCGTAAATGGGGATGCCCGCCTGGGAAAGAGAATTGAGCACTGGGTGTTCAATCCGGCAGGAAGGACACCAGGTAGCCCAGACATTCACCAGGGCCGGCCCTTCAAGATCCTTTTCGGTAATCAGCGTTTGCGGATCCTGAAGTGACGATAGCTGAAATGGCGGCAACGGCTTGTCCAGCGCCATGGACGGCAGCTTCTTGGGGTCGTTTTCAAGCCCCGTAGCCAGAAAATAAGCCATTCCGATAAACAGTAGCAAAGGAATGGAAAAAACAACCCAGCGACCTTTCATAGTTTCCCCTGTTGCCAATCAAGCCGCACTGCCGGCTTTGCCCCCGATTCCCATTTTCTGTTTCAGCCTGATGCGGTAACGGCGATCACAGATCGCAATAAAACCACCCAAAGCCATGAACACTGCCCCGAGCCATACCCAGCGCATAAAAGGCTTGTAGTAAATGCGCACTGCCCAGCTGCCATCGCCGATAGGTTCACCCAGGGCAACATAAAGATCCCGGAACAGACCGGGCTGTATGGCCGCCTCCGTCATCACATTGCGCTGGACGAAATAGGTGCGTTTCTCGGGTTTCAGCTCGGTAATTTCGCGGCCGTCCAGCTTCACGGTGACACTGCCCTGAGTGGCATTGTAGTTGGGCCCTCTCACATCCCGAACACCGTTGAACAGGAATTCGTAACCACCAATTTCCACCGACTGTCCGTTGCTCATACGAACATCCCTTTCAACGTCATAACTGGCCACCAGTGCTACGCCGAGCACCATCATGGCAATCCCCATATGAGCCACCACCATGCCCCGATAGCTCAGGGACAGACGCCGGAAACCCTGCCAGACTCCCGCTTTGGCACTGCGCACCTTCATGTACAGATCACGCAACGTA